>JACRDF010000012.1 GCA_016212925.1 Desulfomonile tiedjei | reverse complement strand
AACTGGATTTTTTTCTCCTAACCACAATGGAGAGGGACGCCGCCGGTCGTTTGCTACCGGATCAGGAGTTAATACGGCGATTCGCTCCCCCTGACGGCAAGCTCACCGAAGTGCCAGTAAAGCTCCTATTTGATGACCCGGATATCAATTTCCAAACTCGCTATGCCTGTTACACCGACAACCGCCTCTGGTGTTATGGGGATGGAGAAACTGGGCACCGCTTGGAAGAAGACGGGAAATACCATCCTCACCAGTGTCCCTGCCTGCGTCTGGAAAATGATTATGCCGGTAAAGACCGCTGCAAACCCAACGGCACTTTGCAGGTGTTACTCCAGGGTGTAGACCGGATCGGCGGGGTGTGGAAGTTTCGCACCACTAGCTGGAACAGCGTTAACTCCATATTGTCTTCCATGAAGCTTATCCAAGCCATTACCGGCGGTATCCTGGCAGGCATTCCCCTCAAGCTTGTCCTCCGCCCTAAGACCGCGACTATGCCCGACAACGGCCAGCAACTGGTGTTTTTTACAGTAAGTTTGGAATTCTCTGGAACAGAACAGGAGCTTGTCCAGATCGCCTATGATCTTGCTTGGCAGCGAGCCGAGCACAAGGCCAGGATGGACCAGATTGAGGCTGAAGCCCGGAGAGCCCTGGAGCAACTGGCCGAGACTCCAGAGGAGATGCGGGAGGTGCAGGAAGAGTTCTATCCCGAAGGAGTGGTTCTGGAGGCCAACCTCCCGCAAAGCCGGACTGACAATCCGGAAGGAAAGAGAAAAGCCCCCTCCACTGATACTGAAAAGGACTCGGCGCCTTTACCCACTGAGGGGTTCCCGAAAACTCAAGAAGGGTTAGGGTTCAATCCTCTAACGCCGACAGAATTAGAGATGGTTCCAGTCACCTGGGAGCCACCCCCTGGCATGATTGACGTGGAACCACCTCATGGAGTTGTGGCGCTGCCTTTAGAGAGGGATATGAGTGCGGGGGATGAAGGCAACTCTAAGGGCCAGGCCGCCAAGCCCACGTCAACCAAACGGCGACGCCGAACCGGGCCTAAAGAGAACCTGCAACCTGCTCCCCCGCCTGCGGAGAATGTGAGCGAGGACAAAACTCAGTTATTTTAATCTGAAAGACCATGGAGGATTTCCGAAGATTCTTTTGACCTCCTTCCTCTTGGGTAGTACCCCTCGTTTACATCCCACTTCTTTCTCGGAGAAACTTTAAATTTCCCGTCCTTACAACCGGGCTCCCTGGCGGGAGCCCGGTCTGATGACCTAGGATGGATAAGAGGAGCCGCATCAATGGCAAAAAAGGACCAAAGTTCATACTCCTTTTCTCGGCTGGAACTGTATGCCCATTGCCCCTGGGCCTATAAGAAGATTGTCTTGGACCGGCTGCCCCGGGTGCCTAACGAGGCTATGATAACCGGGCAAATACTCCACTCCCTCATTGCTGAATACCTTAAACGTTTAATCAGCCAAAATCGGCAAACCGATTGGCAATGGGCGGAAGGGATCAACCACGAAGGCGCCCCGCCGGATGTATCTCAGATCTGGCAGAGATTTTACAACTCTTTTATTTTGCCCCCAGGTCTGGAGCATAATGGGGTTGAGCATAGATTAGCCTTTGACCGGGATTGGCAGCCTTGCGAGTTCTTCTATGCAAAGGCTTATTTCCGCATGGTGCTGGACTGGTTTTTCCAGCAAGGAGACCTTGTGGTGGTCATTGACTGGAAGAGTGGCCGAAAGATGCCGGCGGACATCCAGAAAGACTTGCAACTGCGAATCTATGGCTGGGGCCTCAAACAAGCGGTTTTGCCAGATAGCCGGGAAATCCTCCTCAGGCAGCATTTTCTCCGCTATGGCCGCGAGCAGGAAGTACTCTTGAACGCCCATGATCTCGATGAGGTGCCTCACATCCTCAAAGACAAGATCAGGTGGATTGAAGGGGATCAAGACTTTGAGCCCACCCCCGGCTCCTTTTGCGGCCTATGCGGGGTCACCGCCCATTGCCCGGTAATGGCTGGAGCGTTGATTTCCCCAGATATTATGGCGCCTGCTACCAGAAAGCAAGCTGAGACGGCTGCAACCTTGCTCCTTACCCTCCAAAAGATGGAAAAAGAGCTGTCTTCTCGCCTTAAGGAGTGGGTTAAGGTCAATGGACCGGTGCCGGTGGGAAACCTGGTGTATGGTGAAACGCCTTACCTCACGTATGATTTCGACGCCCGGGCTATTACCGCCCGCCTTTTAGAAGCCGGGCTTTCCCGGGAGGAGGTGTGGGGGCTCTTATCAATCTCCAAAAACAACCTGGAGCGGTTTCTGAAAAAGGCGCGGCGCCCGGATCTCCTGGCTGACATTCTTGCTTGGTCTCCAAACAAGAGAGGGGCCAAAATAGGGTTTACGGGGGTCAAAAATATCTGTCTCGATTAAACTTTTGAACTTTTTCAGGATGGTAAAATCTTTGTTGTCTGGAATAAAGATGGGGGGGGTGGGATTAATACTCTTTGAACGCGACAACCACCCTCTCGGACTTAAGGCGGCGGGGGTTAGATGTGTCTGAAGACTACAATGACAAGCAATATGGTTTATCGCTTCTGAAGTGGGCTCTCCTATGGGTTACCATGTTTTGATATATAATGCCCTTATTTGGGTCACTCGCCTGCGCTATTAGCTGCCGGAAAGCCTAATCCAACTCGTACGTCTCCCGCCAGTCTTTTTCTTCCTGCCAGGGGGGTTGGGACTTTTTGTCGAAGAGAAAGTCCCCCATCACCAGGTAGTCCATCTCCGTGCGCATAAAACACCGGTACGCGTCTTCCGGGGTGCAGACGATGGGTTCGCCCCGGACGTTGAAACTGGTGTTGACGATCACCCCATAGCCCGTTTGCTTTTTAAACTCCTCAATTAACCGCCAGTACCGCGCATTGGTCTCTTGGTGCACGGATTGGATGCGCGCGGAGTAGTCCACGTGGGTGATGGCCGGGATATCGGAACGGAGATGGTAAAGCCGCTCAAAGAGAGGCAGGCTGTCATAGTCAGCGGGCAGAGGATTCTGCCTTTT
>JACRDF010000011.1 GCA_016212925.1 Desulfomonile tiedjei | reverse complement strand
TCCCACGATGTTCAAAGCGTGGTACAGTAGGCTAGTGGACATGCCTTGCCCTCCTTCCAAGACTTTTTCAAACCCCGGAAGGATCAAGCATGTCCTCTTTTATTTTTCAACTACACGTACGCAAATGCCGGATGAGCCCGACAACTCAACATGAGCCAAGAGCAGACCTGACCCAGTTTGTCTTAGCTCCACGCCCCTCCGCCACCGTTTCTGAAGCTCTGGAGACAGGCCATTATACCAATCAAGAAACTGCTGATTGCAGGAGGCTTGCCTGAGATTTTCGAAAAGACCTTTCGAAGCGCCGGGCGGTCTCACGCTGGGCCACCTGTCCCAAGACATGTTCGGTCTATGAAGAATCCCGGTCTCATACAGTAATCTTCCTATCTCTTTTTCATACCTCGCCCACCATTCGGGACCCTCTACTGCTCTCCGCATAAGTTCTTCTAATCTCCCTTCTCGCGAGCCTCCCATGAAGATGTTCCCTCCTTTCCTTGCGCAAACCTTGGCTCAAAGCTGTTGTGCCGAGTTCCGCGCGATGTTGCGCTAGACTATTTCGCCCCAATGGATCTCAAATATCTGGCTACGTCTTTTCCCATCAGAAACATGCGTGCGTACCACAAAGCGGTCTGACCATCGGAGTTCTGGGCGTTTAATTCAGCCTTGTTCTCGAGAAGGAATTGGACAGCCTCCAGTCTGCCGCCCATGGAAGCGACCATCAGAGCTGTCTCACCGGTACTCGTCTTACTGTTAACGTCGAGCCCCATTTTGACAAGGAGTCTGAGTACCTCAGTATTGCCTCCGCCAGCGGCACGGATGAGAACGGTTTGACCGTCTGGACGCTTGGCATAGACGTCAGCCCCTCGAGCGATGAGGAATTTCACGAGATCCAGCCTGCCTGAACTCGCGGCGAACATGAGAACCGTGTTCCCCGTGGCGTCCTTGGCATTGGGGTTTGCGCCCTTGCGCAGAAGGCTCTTGACTTGAGCAAGATCTCCGCAAGCTGCTGCTTTCAGCACTTGCTCGTCTACAGGAGACGCAGCGTTTGCCACACCATTGCTCCAGGCGAAAACCAAGAACAGACTCAACACCATCAGCCACTTTATGACCCCCAGTCTGGTGTCCAGCATACTGAGGACCATACCTGATTCCGTAGCACACCGTCTCACACTCGAATGATTCATGTCCTCTCCTGTTGAGAAAGAAAAAGCGAACTGGATCCGCCGATCTGACATGTGTTGGATAGGTTGGCTAGTGCCTTCCGGGACATGTACTACGCCTCAATCTTTTCTCAGCGATTGATGGTTGAAAAAGGCCGCCGTGCTTGTCACTAGCGACCCCACTGATTCTCCGACCTCTGTTCCTTGCGCCCCGTTGCCTCCCTCCGGGAGCTTTGGCATCAGTCCATGGCATGGGGTCAGGTCTTGCTTCTTGACTTGGGTTTCGCTCCGCACAAGCCCATTCGCAGTAGACTAAAGTTTTAGAGTCCGGCCCGCTCTGCATTCGGCGACACTCCTTCAGGTAAGATCCCGCTTTCGCCCGGATAGGAAGTTTAGCAACCACCGCCCATTGTCCATTCAAGAGGGACGACAGTGGAGTCCCGACATAAACACGAATCATTCCTTAGCTCCATGGGCTTTCAGATATTCCACGATTTCCTTGTGCCCTTTTTTCTGGGCAATTTCCAAAGCAGTCCGTCCAGGCCCCCACCCCAGGCGGCTAGGATCCCTGTCATGAGTATTCTGTTTGGCATTCACGTCAGCTCCTTTCTCGATGAGAAGCTTGACTACATCCAGTCTGCTTCGATCGGCAGCAAGCATGAGAGCCGTCGTGCCCAGCCTATTCTTGGCATTGGCGTCGAGCCCTTTCTCGATCAGGAACTCGACCACATCCAGGTGGCCGCCCCAAGCAGCAGGCATGAGAACCGTGTGGCCGTCCTTGTCCCTGTCCTTTACGTCGAGCCCCTTCTCGATGAGGAACTTGACAATATCCAAGTTGCCTCCCGCGGAGGCTGAAAAGAGAACCGTCATACCGTAGTCGTCCCTGTCCTTTACGTCGGATCCTTTGTTGATGAGGAATTTGACTACATCCAGGTTGCCTCTCTTGGCAGCATACATGAGAACCGTCTCGCCGTACTTGTCCGTGGCCTTTACGTCGAGCCCTTTATCGATGAGGAACTTGACTACATCCAAGTTCCCTCCCTTGGCAGCATACATGAGAACCGTGGTGCCAGCTATGTCCTTGGCATTGACGTCCGACCCCTTGTCCATGAGTAACTTGACTATCTCCAAGTTGCCTCCCAAGGCAGCATACATGAGAACCGTGTGGCCTCTATCATCTTTGGTATTGACGTCAGTTCCTCTCTCGATGAGGAACTTGACAAGCTCCAAGTTCCCTTGGCGGGCAGCAGCCATGAGAGCCGTCTGGCCTCTATCATCTTTGGTGTTGACGTCGGCTCCTTTATCAATGAGGAACTTGACCATTTCCAAGTTCCCTTGGCGGGCAGCAGCCATGAGAGCCGTCTGGCCGACGCAGTTCTTGGCATTAATATCCATTCCCTGGTTCAAAAGGCGGATTACTTCTTTCAAGTCGCCTTCTCGGGCGGCTCTTACCAACTCAGGATCTTTATCGGCTGCTTGAGCAATGCTCGCACTGTATGCCAACAGAACGGCAAGTACAAGCACTGCAAATATGATCATACTCTTGGCGATTCTGAATCTGTGCTTAGGCACGTCGATCTGTATCCTCCCCATTTATTGGTGTCCCCTTTGCTTGCCGTTCGTATATGGATGAAGGAGATTGCAACGAACACCATAAACATTTCTCTGGGGTGTCCCACGGGAACCACGACTGAACCAAAACCTTATAGACAAAGACCAGACCTATAAGGCCCCGGACAAACTGGTAAGCATTCTCAAGACTCCATCGCTGCTGTGCGAAGAAGGCGCTCTGGTCCGCGTGGTTTCCTTTGTGCTCGGAATGATTCTCCAGAACCCAATAAGCGACGAGAAGATTTGCTAGAGGAATTTTTACATCCATAGCCAATCCTTAGCCCGCTTGGCTCTGGGAAGGCAGTGTTATGCGCTTCCGTGTTAGGAACTATCTGCAGATTTCCCCGGATCAGGTCCGGGGCAGGCTCCGAGCAAGCCGTTTTCACGTTTTTCTTTCTCCGCGTTCTCTGCGATCTCTGCGGTGAACAGATTTTTCTCCGCTTTATTCCCTATCCTGGTGTGCTCTGAAAAATCCTCGTGACCCATAACGACGCCAACTCCTCCCGGAGGGATGCCAAGTTGAAAAGCGGTTGTGAAACAGTTTCAGTTATGTATTAATTATAGGAAAGGCGCTGTGACCGCTTCCCGTGCAACCGGCCCAGCCCGGTGAGGACCCGGCCCGGCCGCCAATGAGATGTAAGTGGTTGATATCAGGCGATGAGCTGACAGTCAGAAAAAATCATGGCATAAGCCTTGCTTGCGTGTCAAACAAGAAGTGCTAAACAAGGATTATGAAGCACTGCCGGAAGGGCCTGCGGTGGGCTCTCCATTTGACCGTTTTGGGCAGGCCCTGTGGTGCCAGTTCTCTCGAAACTAAAAAAGGTAGGGGTATCCATGCCACTGTACGAATTTGAAGGAAAAAGGCCTTTCGTTGATGCCGAAGCTTTTGTTCATCCATTGGCCGTGCTCATTGGAGACGTGACCATTGAAAAAGGGTGCTACGTTGGCGCCGGTGCGGTTCTGCGTGGTGATATCGGTCACGTGAAAATCGGAAAGGGATCAAATGTCCAAGAAAACTGCGTTGTCCACACCTTTCCGGACAAAGGGACAATTGTCCATACGGATACCCATATCGGACATGGATGCATTCTCCACGGATGCGAGATCTGTTCAAATGTTCTCGTGGGCATGGGAACTATCGTTGGCGACGGTGCCAAAATCGACTCCTACTGCGTTATTGGCGCAGGAAGTTTCATTGACTTTGGGGCATATATCCCGCGTGAAAGCGTGGTGGTGGGGTCACCGGCAAAAGTGATCAAGGTCGCAGGTCCTGAACATCTCAAAAGAATTGAGGAGGGCCTCCGGACCTACCAGGAACTTACAAGGCGCTATCTCCAATCATTTAAGCAAGCCTGACCTTGACGAGCACATCAACCGCCAGGAGACCAGTCAACGAACCCACTGATAAGATTGGGGGTTCATTGACCTGCCCCCAGATTATGTCCCAGTGCTTGGGTAGGAAAGGGGTCATTCATACAGGTTCAAGAATTTGTTCGGCCGCCAGACCTCCTGTCGCTTCGCGACCTGGACGTAGTAACGTCCGGACTACTCGCTACCAGTTTTCAAAAAATCAACTCGCCATGAATAGTAAACCAGAGCTGATCGGACCATATTCTCGTTTCTTCGCTATTCCAACCTTTTCGATCGTACGGATTCGAGGTGTGTCTGTGTCCATGAGTGTGAGTTCTCTCGAAATCCACGGCGCAACCCAGCACTGCCATATTAGCCACAGCAAGGCGCGTCTCAAGGCTCACGTGCCAGGCAGAGCCTTTCGTGTCAAAGACTATCTCAGAGTAAGGCCATTGGACATGGTTATCCACGGCTTCTGCCTTTGTTAGTGCGGCATCCGCCTGAAGCTTCACGGATATCTGAGACAAAGCTCCGCCAAAGTCAAAAGCAATTTCTGAAAGGGCCCCTGTATAGTAATCGCGCAACTTTACGCTCCATAACACAAAATCTCCTGGCACAAAAGGCCGTGCAATGCCAATAGAGGAAGTTGTGAATCTATCATAGGTTCTGAAATCAAAACTCTTATACCTATATCCGAACAAGGGCGAGAAGCCAAAACTTCGTGCAAGAAGCGGAAGGCTCATGGATAAGTCGATCAACCGGCCTCTGTGCAAACGGCAGTCCGCCTCTGTCATGAAGACTTTGCCGGAAGGGGTGGGCACCCTAACAAATCGTGGGAACGTCGGACCCCAATCGCTATCTTGGAACCGCGGTCCGGTTTCGGAATTCATATTTGTCCAAAACTCTGCCCTAACGGCCAAATTAGGCTCTACAAAGGTCGCAACGAGACCTCCGAACCATTGGTCCAAGGGATATTCAAGTCGAAAGGCGGGGTCTGTCCCATACTGGTCTCCGCCTTCCCACGAAATGAAGCTGTTGGCGTATTTCTTGAGACCGAGCCCCCAATGGAAACCTCGAACATTTGTTAACCAAAAACCGGCCGGCTGTTGCCCAAGTCCCGTCAGATAGGACTGAGCCGCACATAGACAAGGCAAAAGAACCACCAACGCTAGACCAAGCATCACCACTAAAAGTTTTCTCAGGCCCATACCTCTTGACCTCCAGCGGACAAATCCTGGAAATGCCATTGAGTGACCGCCCTTGTAACGGCGACCGGCTAGCGATGGTTCCGCTGACCTCGAAAGGGCTCTGTCCCCCAAGATTATGATCTATACAAAACGTCGCTGTATTGATGAAGAAGGAATGGCGTTGAGTGTAACTTTCTGCCTGACTCCGGTCAAGATACTTCTCGTAGTCCCGTGAATTTACTTCTTCCATGATCGACAAACGTCCACAATGAACTTCCACACATCGGGCCGACGGAAAGAGGGCAAGCTCCCTCTTGGCTCATGCGAAGCAGTCGCTCGATCGCTTCCGCGACCCTTTTCAGCCTATTGGCAGCCTGAATCGCGTTTTTCGTGTGGCTCCAGTTTTCACGCAACATCCCCGTTCGTCCCTCGGATGGCGTACAAGGATTGATTTTGCGACGCAGGCGATGATCCGGCGGGATGCTTTCCGGGGGAGCTTATATCGGTTGCCAAAAGTAATGTCCGTTTGGCCATGAGATGTTCAGTCCGGTTTTCAGAACGTATCGAAAGAGCCTACTTTGCCGGACCGCTATAACGCCCGTCGTTCCCGCGAATGCGGGAACCCAGGAAATCCCGCGGGACGCGGGACTGGATTCCTGCCTTCGCAGGAATGACAGAATGGAGTGCCTACAAATCGGACAAGAAATATGGCAACTGGTATATGTTTCATAGCCTAATCCGCCGGGTTCAAGGACCAATACCTAGAAAGATAAAGCTTCCTCTCCTTCGTCGCCGGTGCGGATGCGTATTGCGCCGTGAAGTTGTTTCGCGACGATCTTTCCGTCCTCTCGTTTGCCCGCGGAACCGTGGAGGCAAATAGCTTCGATGACCCTTTCAACCAAGCGGTCCGGCACAGCCATTTCGATTTTTACCTTGGGGACCAGATCCGAGGATGTTCCCGGCGCACCGAAGGAGCGGCCGTGAGTCGCGGCTGCGGCGGTTTGCAGGACCTCGGTCACAGTCATGCCGCCGACCCCGAGTTCCTCCAGTGCCTCTCTGATGTCATCCAGCTTGAATGGCTTGATGAAGGCTTCGATCAAGATCATTGCGGTATCCCCGTCCTGGCTTGCTTGGTCTCCACGGGCGTTTCACGTGCGGACAAAACAGTTGACTTTCAGTCGATCGGTTCTTATTGTAGGCCAACAGCCCGCCTGGATCTAGCAAAACGTGCGCGTGCCCCCGTAGCTCAGTGGATAGAGCGACGGATTCCTAATCCGCAGGTCGTAGGTTCGATTCCTACTGGGGGCACCAACAGTTTTGGTGAATAGGACACCGTGTTCGCCTGTTCGGCCAAAGTTCCTGCATGCTCTGTGCGCAGCACGGCCGTGAATTGCTACCAAAAATCAACCATCCTCCGAATTGTGTACCATTTGTCTCCTTACAGGTATAGTATCTTTTCCTCCTGAAAGAAGGAAAGAAAAGCCCTTGGGGCTGTGGTGCCGGCAGGGCCGTTAATAAAGTTGAAAGCGTTGCCCACCAAGGGCAATTCAGAGGTTCATCGCGACACGTCTGTAAACTGGGGAACGTTTCAATCCTGACAGCTCAGTTCGGATTTGAATGGAGCATGTTGGATGGGGACGGGCGAAACGACACTTGGGGCGTCGATCGTCAAGCTGATGCGAGCGCTGGCTCGGACCCGTTGGTTGAGGCTCGCGGTAGCCGGTTGGCATTTCCATGTCGATGCGGTCAGTTTTACACACGACCACCTGTGGGACGGCACGTCACTTGTCCTCCGCAAGGCCCTTCGTCGGTACGCGCGAGACGGTTATCGGGTACTTGACCTTGGCACAGGCCATCTGGGTCTTCTCGTAGTGTACTGCGCGACCACCTGCCGGGTAAGAGCGGTGGCAGTGGACATCAACGAGGAATACGTTGAGAATGCTCGGCTTGTCGCCAAAGCGAGCCGTGCGGGAAAGATAGATTTTCGGCAAAGCGATTGGTTTTCTAACGTTGACGGTACATTCGATCTTATTTTCAGCAATGCGCCGTATGTGCCCAGTGAAATAGGGCAGGCTTCCGAGCATGGCCGCATTCATCCCGATATATGGGACGGCGGTCACGACGGATTGGGGCCGGCCCGGACGATTTTGGCCGATGCGGTTCACTTTATGAAACCCAAGGGGCTCCTTCTCTTGGGAATCAACACCGTGTACATCCCGAGAATAGCCACCCTGGCTCTCATCGAAGGCTCGGAAGCCCTGGACCTGCGTACTATCGTGGAATCATGGACCTCGCCGAGTGAGGTTTACGTCCTGGGGCTCAAGCATTCCTACATTCGGGCTCACCCTCCGGACCCAATTTCCGAGAAGTGTCCGGATAACATCGAATGGTCCAGCGGTGGATATTCAGACGCGCATATTTGGGGTCCCCATCCGTGATTCAGTGTGTTCCCTACGGTAAGGCAAGAAGGAACTGAAGCCTACTCCAATATTCTGAACTCCGATTTCACGTACTCTTGAATGCGGCCGACCACGGAAAAAGCCTCCTTGAGTGTCTGCCTTTCAACTTGGGATAGGTCGGCAGGATCAATGTAGTTGTCCGGTTCTTGATTTGCTTCGAGCAATCGCAATTGATTCACCAGCCTGAGCTGCATCTGAAACTCGTACGCGTCCCGGGCCTCCATGTACAGCTCCTTCGGCATAAAATCATTCTTCGCCAGGGCCTCTATCCTTTCCATCGTATTGGTCTCCTTGATACCGTGGCGCAGAGCCCACAAGCGGGCAAAATTTACAAACGGAGTGAGGCCCTGAGTCTTGAGATCCACCCGATTCTTATATTTGCCGTCCTTCTCGACCATGAAGTTCTTGAAAAACGTCAAGGGAGACTTCGCTGCCAGGAAATCCTTGGCCAGATGCAGGAGGAACATACTTCGCGACGGAACGTTCTCCGACAGGTAATTTCTCAGGTCGTCGCCAAACTCGATTCGTCCGAATACCGGACGAAAATCGAAAAAAATCATCGCGTGAAGGACTTCCTCGGGCTCAGGCGTGGCCATCCATTGGTCAAAGTATGCTTTCCACTCCTTGTACGGTTTACGCCACCTGGGATTTGAGACCATCATCTTGCCTTTGCACAACTCAAAGCCGCAGGCCTCCAAATGGCGATTTGCCTCACTTCCGAAGCGGCGAAAATAGATTCTGGCGATCCTGGTATTGTCCTCGTCCTCAGACGGCGGCCGGTAAATTAGCGCATTGTCCTGATCTGTCTTGAAGGTCTGTTCCTTGCGCCCTTCGCTCCCGAAAGTGAACCAGCACCAGGGGAAAGGAGCGGGCCCCATCTCTTCGTCCAATAAACTCAGCAAGCGATCCACGATCTGATCGTTCAAAACGGTGATAACTCGCGTAATGTTGTTTGCCCTGGCGCCTTCTTCCACCAGCGCGCGGACCACACGAGGAATCCTGTGCGCGAGCGGGTACAACCCTTCAATCGTACGTTGGTTCTCGATTTCACGAAAGAGGTACAGTGGTGACGAGCCGGTCTGCACCATGAAGTCACGAACGCTCACGACCCCGACGATCTGGCTGCCACGCTCCACCGCGAGATGATAAACACGCCCTTTCATCATTTCCAGCAGAGCGTCGAACCATAGCACATGGTACGGAATCCTGCGTAGAGGCGACGACATGATCGTCGCGACCGGGGAGTGGTAGTCAAGACCTTCTGCGATGACCTTCTTGCGAAGGTCCTTGTCCGTCACAATACCCACGATCTCGCCGCTTTGGTCTTCAACCAGTAGCGACCCGATCTCCAGGTCAGACATGCGTCGGGCCGCTTGCTGAATACTCTGCGAAGCATGGATGATCTCAGGAGGCCTTTTGATTACTTCCCCGACCGCGGAGCTAAACAAGTAAAGGGTTTCAGGCGTGCTCTCTCTCATCTTGCCCAAGCGGAGTTCGGCATAGGCGGTACTTGCCAGATCTTCGGAAAACCTCTTGAGATAATACTGCGAGAATCGAGGATTGTCGCGAATAAGACCGAGGAATACTTCTTTGTGCAGTCCGAGGCAAACTGTGTCCTCCAGGGTCTCCACATTGAAGTTGGCCTTAGAGTTCCTTATGATGGCTAAAGCCCCGAAATATCCGCCTTCACCACGAAAATCCAACAGCGTGGCCGTGTCATCGGGCCCGGTGAGGTATGCTTTCACGCCACCTGCGTAGATCAGATAGAAGGAGCCCACTTCATCAACATCCTGCCGGAATACCACGGTTTCTTTGGGAAAAAAGGTTGTGACGAAGCATGGGGCTAGATCGAGGAGCTTGTCGCTGTCCAATTCCATGAACGGGGCGGTTTTTTTGAGGAATTCGATTACCGCTGCCGGATCAATGTTTGGGTTGTCGGAACTTGTGACCATGGTACCTCCTCGCGCACTTGTCCCGCAGGGGTTCAAACGCCGGGTTCATTTCCCAGGGGGCCCTCTATCTTACTCGAAAAGCTTCCCAGAAATCGCGGGCCGACTTTCCACAGAACCAAAAGGTAAAATATCAGGGCGACGGTGACCGCGAGATGAAGAATCGTCACGTGCCGGATCGCCGTAAAAAGAACCACCGAGGCCGCTCCCAAGGCAATCGGGAACATGAAATCTCCCCACCTGAAGAAGTGAAATCTCCACTGGCAATAGGTGAAGGTCAGCACCGTCATCATCAGCTTGGTCAGAATTATCACCAGGCACCCTCCGGCTAGACCGAGATGCTGGACAAGCACCACATTGAAGACGAGGTTGAGGATCGTGGTTACAAAAGCAAAAACGAGTAGCATGTTCGCGGCGCCCGCGACCATCATCACATAACAAAACAGGTTACTCTCAAACGACAGCAAAATCGTCCACACCAGATATTGCTGCATCCAGGCTGCATCTTTGTATTCCGCAGGATAGATTAGCCCTATTAGAAGGGCCGCTTCAGCGTAAAGAAGAAACATGACAGGAAGCGCCATTGCCATCAGCCATTGAGCGTTCCTGCGTACGAGACGCCGCACTAGTTCACGATTGCTCCACCAGAGGGACGCTAGGAGTGGAAAGATGACCCACCCCAAAAATTGTTCCGACGCCAGCGTCGACACCGGGTCGAGAATATTCCAGGTCGCGCTGTACCAGGCAACTCCTTCGACGCCGGTAGCGCTCTCCAGGAAAAATATATTGGTTTTGTTGTAGATAATGCCAAGAATGTCGATCAATGCAAAAATGACAGCTGCGCGGAAGACCCGCCACACCGCGGGCCACTGAGGGGACCTCCAGAGCCCGCAGGAATAGTATGATATATAGGCGGCCACTCCGAACCATATTCTTACCGCCGCGGATACCAGTTTGAATAGACTCACGACGACGGGATTCAGACCCGCTACCGCAGTTACCAGTCCGTATCCGTACGAGGCCGCCGCGCTGATAATCTTGATGCGGGCCTCTTGGTCCTGCCTGCCTCTCACGCGCAGATCGGCAAAAAAAGTGTCGGCCAGCCCTTCCAACGCGAACCCAAGAGCTATCAGAAACAGCACCAACCCCATCTGCTGCGAAAAACCGCCGAAAAGAGTCATGACTCCCACAGCCGCGGCTGAGGCTGCTGCCAGCAGCGACTTGATGATGTTCACCCTGCTCAGGATTTCCGGCGCTTTATCTTTTCCGCCTCCTCCAAGATCACTCACCAGCGGATAATACAGGCCGAATTGTACCACCTTCATCACAATGGCTCCGGCAGCCATGGCGTACATGACCTCCCCATAGACCGCGGTTCCTAGCCTCGGCAAATAGAGGACCAGGAATATACCGCTGAGTACCCCGTCAACGACCTGAGCGGACAGGAGATGGACAAAACGTCCTATAATTCCCCTGGTCCAAGCAGGGCGGCCGCGTTCAGGAAGGTCTGAAGTCATAAGTTTAGGATCCCTGGGAAAGTGTGGGGATGCAAGTGTCTCCTCTGTTCGACGCGCGACGCGGCCAAAACCGGCCGAAAAGAAGAATTTCCGCGTGAATGAAACTCGGAGACCAAATGGTGGATTCAGTTACCAGAGGAAAAGCGGGAATGTCAAACGAATTGAATGTTTCGCGTGGCGTGGGAATGGAGCATAACTCCTCCATCCTGAAGCGCCGAAAGGGCTGGACGCGACCATATCTCCCCGCACACAAACTTCCGTGTGAAGAACCGGCAGCAGGAAAATCCCCTCTAAAGAAGTCTATTTAAGCCCCGTGGTTCGGATCAGGGTTCGCGATGACCCAATAATACCATTTTGTGGTGTATGGCCTCGTCAAGCTTGACAGTCCAGTCCTGCCACTGACTTCGCAAGCCTTCCAGTTGACCCGATAGTTCGGTCCATTCCGAACGCGGTCCTTCCGGGGCGGTTGAAATATGGCCCTGGATCGCGTGTAGACGATCTTCGATGGCGCGCACCTGGCCCTTGATTTCCCTCATTTGCGCCAGGATGGAACTCTCTTCACACGTAAGTACAACGTTAGGGGAGCAGCCCTCGCAGCCGCCGCCCGACAAAGGCGTGGGAAAAGGATCGCATCCACATTGAGCGCCCATTTTTTCTGTCGGGTTTTCCATAATTACACCTCCGCCGTCCAACATCTATCAGTTTCTTTAATCATGAGCGGCCGTGGTGTCAAAGGTGAGCGGCTGCCTGGGGGCATCGAAACGTAATGGGTGTGCCTGCCGAATGATCGCAGATATCGGGGAAGCTTTGGGTCGAAATTTGGAGATTTTATCGAATTGCCGGGCGAGGCTAGGCGGTGGCCGACGAGGGGGCTCGTTCTAAGCCATCAATAGTGGCCTGTCATATGTTCCATAAGGTTGTTGAACATTTCGTGAATGATGGCCCTGTATCCGCCGGGCCACGTATGTCGGATGGGTGGGGGCGGCACATATCCGTAGAAAATCTGCTGTTGTGCCTTTGATAGGGCGGGGTTTGGAGGCTGACCGGCTGTGGCAGGCGCGGATGGAAAGCTATTGTCCGCTGCGGCCCCGGAAACGAGCAGCGCGGCAGCTACCATCACAACGAAAGTCATCAGTGCCAGCGGTTTCATCCTTTCACCTCAGAGATTGCATTTTACCTGCCGTCAAACAAAAAATCAATTCTAAAAGGTGGCGTAGCAAATTTTGCCCAGTTTTCAGTAATTGTGACGGCTACCGATAGTGCTTGTTTCTTATTCTGGAAATGGAAGCTTACACCAGTTGCCAAGAGTTTGGCCGATTCGACGTTGCCTTATACCGTCATTCCGACGGGGGCCGGAATCCAGTCCTATCAATCCCGCGTTCCGCGCGGGACTGGACCCCGGGGCCTGCCCCGGACTCCGATCCGGCGTTCGCCGGGGTGACGGGTCGTAAATAGGCCATTACTTTTGGCAATGGCTATAAAAGGGCAACTATTGGGTCAAGGTATCCTTAACAATACCTTTAGCGCATCGCGATCCTGTGATTTTCCGAAGGCCTCCTCGGCCTGCTCCAAGGGGAAGATTGCTGAAATCAGAGGGGAAGGGTCTATGAAGCCTCGTTCCATGACCCTCAGAGCCGGGCCAAATCTTCCACACCTGGAGCCGATCACAGTAATCTCGTCAATGACCAGCGGAGCCGGATTAAAGTTCAGGTCTCCGTGGTAAGTGCTCTTCAGTACTAGGGTGCCCCTTGGCTTAACTCGTTTGACCGCCAGGTCCCAGCCGGATGGATGGCCCGAGGCTTCGACAACCACGTCGAACCGATCTTTCGACGAAGAAAATGTGTCGAGAAGTGCTATTGAACCGCCCTGGTCAGCGAATACGCCCAGCTTTCCGGCATGTTTTCCCACCAGGGTCAGATCGCACCCTGTCAGCCTCAACGCCATGCTGACCAGCAAGCCCAGCTTGCCGTCACCGATCACCAGGATGCTGTGCGAGGGCTCGATTCTTATCTGTTCAAGGATTTCCAGGGCCGCGGCCAGCGGTTCCGTGAAGACGGCTTTCTCATCCTCCAGGGCCTCGGGAACCGCGACGAGATTGGAGACCGGCAGCGCTACATATTCGGCCATTGAACCGTCACGGCCGAGGATCCCCATTACGGTTCTGTGACGGCAATGGCGTTCAAGACCCTTTCTACAAAAAGAGCATTCGCCGCATCCCACATTGATCTCTCCGACAACGCGTGACCCGAGCAATTTCGGGTCGGACGATTTTTCCACCATCCCGACAAATTCATGTCCTAAGACCCCTTGATAGTTCATATAGCCTCGGGTAATTTCCACATCGGTATTGCAGATTCCCGCCATTCGAACCTTTACGAGTGCTTCTCCGGCCACGGGTTCCGGCACGGGAACGTCTCTAACGGCGATTGCGCCGTCAAATACAAGTGCTTTCATGTCGAATCATCCATGTTCCGACCATCCTAGCGGGGATGGGAGGGCAAGCAACAATTGGTCTTGTGCCGGCAAGGCATTGCGCTCACCCGATGATAGCACAAAAGCCGGCAATCGTGCCGTTCGATCTTGGGTCGCGGCCTCATCCGGGTGCAATCTCTCACATACACTGCGCCGCGGGGAAAACTTGACCCTATCCGTAGGTAATCGTTGACAGTTGAAGACATCATAAATACAATATCCCCCGCGTTAATCCTCACTTTCATCTTACAGGATTCCCCACATGGCCAGGAAATTCTCCAGAAAAGATTTTCTGGAAGCTCTCTTCGGCGATTATTTCCTCAAGAGGGAAGGGTTTATCATGGTGAGGGCCATCAGACGTTTGGACGCCCGCGTGAGCACCCGCTATTTTCCCAATCTTGAGATCCTGGCTAAAGAGCCTTATGACGAAGATCAGAACGTGTTCTTCGGTGTTTGCCCGCACGAAACCATGAAGGCGGAAAGGGCGCAGATTTCGTACATTACCGCAGTTTGGGCAGGACTCGATTTCAACTCTTCAGGGTACTCAGGGGCAAATACTTACTTTTCGAACAAATCTCAAGCGGCAAAGGCAATTAGATCATTTCCGCTGCCCCCGTCCATCATCGTCGAATCAGGCTGGGGAGTTCATCTTTACTGGCTTCTCAAAGAGGTGATGCCCCTGACCAGCATAGAGACGGCCGAACGGCTTCTCGCCCGAGTGAACAATTATTTCCTCTGTCAAACTACGGTGAAAATTGACTCGGTGATGAGACTCCCCGGGACATTCAACGGCAGGGTGCCCGGTCAGTTGGCCAACTGTTTTGTCAAATACGTTAACCACGATTTTCGCTATACTTTGGATGATTTTGCCGATCTGGACGTCTCATTGGATGGACCTATCAAGCACGATGGTGGGGAGGCAGTCTCGGACGAGCCGATGGGGGGCCAGGAAGACGTTGCCGGCCGCACCGCCTTTTTGGGCGATGAAGAGCCAGGGGAACTGCCGGGAGGTAGACTTTGGGAGCCGCCATCAGGCGTTTACCCGTCGCCTCGAATGCGCGTCCCGGGTCACATCGTACCTAATCTACAACGCGATGGTTCAGACGGGATGAAGGATGTTGGCTCGTCTACCAAAGAGGCTGCCCAAGCTGCACCTCGGACGGAGATTGTCGAAGCGGTGGAAGCTGAAGAGCTATCAGATACTCTGGCTGAAGAAATTGCGGACAAGGTGGTCGAGAAGCTTTCCACAGAGCTAGCTGACAAACTGGCGGACCAGATTGTTGACAGGCTTTACCGGCTGCTGAACGGCAAATAAATCGCAGTTGCAAGACCTTCGCCATCTATGAGCCTACCTTCTGGAACGGGTAAACAGGACCAAGCCCCAAAAGTTGCGTCAGATCATCCAGGCAGGACCTGACTTCCAGCACTAGAGACATGTCTGCCAAGTCGTCCGGATGCAGGCGATCCCGGTAGTGGCGGTTCGCCCAGACCTTGAGATCGTCGTACAGGCTGTCGGTTAAGAAAACTCCCTGGTGGGTCCGCGCGATGTCCTGCCGTGTCAGGACGATCCGAAGGCGCAAGCAAGCCGGGCCTCCCCCATTTTTCATACTTTGCCTGATGTCAATGTACTCGACTTTCCGGATCGGATTGTCCGCTGCGAGTATCTGGTCGATTGCCATCCCGATTTTCCGGTTTTCCGCGCATTCCATAGGCGCTATCAAACACATGCTCCCGTCGGGAAGAGTGACAAGTTGGCTGTTGAAAAGGTAAGAATGCACCGCATCGGCAAGCGGCACCTGTTTCGCAGTAATCTCTATTGCTATCAATTCGTCCCCGCAGTGTTCCGAAAAGACGCTCTTGAGCTTGTCCGCGAACCGGGCAGCTTCGGAATAGGCTTCTGAATGATACAAGAGAACATTCTCGTTTCCCACGGATATGACATCGTTGTGAAACACACCAGCGTCTATGGCTGCGGGATTTTGCCGGACGAACAGCGTTTTTTGGGGATCGAGCCCGTGCAGCCTGGCCACAGCGGAAGATGCCTCCAAGGACTGTCTCGCGGGGTACACCTTCGGGCCTGGTTCGGCCGGGCCGAAGGCCCTTCGCCCGTACACGAACAGTTCGATTCCGGGAGAATCATGCGCGGAGCATAAACGGACGTGGTTGGCCGCGCCCTCGTCGCAAAACTGCATCGCAGCCGGCAACGGCGAGTGATAGGCAAACGTCGATTCATCCTTGAAGATGGCTTTGAGCATCGCGGCGGTGAAAGGCGGTTCGATTGACCTATGAAAGTGGCTCACGAGATTGGCCGGAGTGAAGTGGACCCGAGCATCTGCGGTATCCGCGGCTGGTGAGACGGTGGCTGCGTTCGCCGCCCACATGCTGGACGCACTGTAACATGCGGCGAGCAGGGAGGGAGCCTCCCGCGCTGCCTCAGCCAGCACTTGGGCTTCGGTCCCTCTGAACCCCAAGCGTCGGAGGGCCATAAAATCGGGCCTTTCCTGGGGGGGCAATATTCCCTGTTTGACTCCGAGATCGGCCAGGAGCTTCATTTTTTCGAGCCCCTGCAAGACAGCGGCCCTAGGATTGGAAACGGTCAGCCGGTGCTCCAGGGACGCGACATTTCCGTACGACAGCCCCGAATAATTGTGCGTCGGGCCTACCAAGCCGTCGAAATTGACTTCCATTCCGTCCCTCATAGTCAAGAAGCGATAACTATGGCAATTGCCAGAAATAATGTCTGTTAGCCCCCTATGAGTCGCCGCCATCTCTGCTTTGCTCACCCTGTCGTTCCCGCGAAGGCGGGAACCCAGGGAATCCCGCGAGACGCTGGACTAGATTCCTGCCCCGGTTTGCACCGGGGTAAACTTGGGGATCGCAGGAATGACGGAATGGCGTCCTCTCGAATAGGACTAATATTTCGGCAACTACTATAATTTGGCGCTCTTTTACAGCTCAATGCCAGGTGGTAAGCCGGCCGGGATTTTGACGCTGTCGATTTCCATGGAAGCGATCGGATAAGAGCAATAATCCGCGGCATAATACCCGCTGGGCCGATGGTTGCCGCTGGCTCCTACGCCGCCGAAAGGCATTTTCCCGCTGGCTCCGGTGGTCTGGCGATTCCAATTTATGACGCCTGCTCGCACCTTACGAAAGAACCGGTCGTACAGTCCCTTGTTATCACTGAGCAGCCCCGCTGCGAGTCCATAAGCGGTATTATTGGCTTCCCGAATCGCGGCGTCGAAATCCGGGACCCTGATCAACTGGAGAAGGGGACCGAAGAATTCCGCGTCTTTCCGGTTCTTGACCTCCGTGACGTCAATGAGCCCTGGTGAGAGGAACCACCCCGGCCTTTCCAGGCGTTCCATTTTAACCAGGACTTTCCCGCCGTCACTGCTCATGGCATCCTGTGCCAAGGATAAACCTTCAGCCACGTTCTCGGATATTACAGGTCCCATAAAAGGTTCGGGGAACTCTCTGAAAGAACCCACCTTGATTTTTGACATGACCACCATGAGGCGTTGAATAAAACTATCTCCAGCGGTCCCTTCCGGCACTACCAATCGACGCGCGCAAGTGCAGCGCTGCCCCGCGGTGATGAACGCAGACTCCACGGTCAGATAAGCAGCCGCGTTCAAGTCCGAAACCTCATGAACCAAGAGAGGATTGTTTCCTCCCATTTCCAACGCGAGGATTTTATCCGGCCAGCCTGCAAAGGCTTTGTGCAAGGCTCGGCCAGTGTCGGCACTCCCGGTGAAAAACAATCCCTCGATGCCCGGATGCTGGGCCAGCGCTATGCCGGTCTCTCGCGCTCCCTGAACCATGTTGAGCACCCCATGGGGTAGTCCCGCGGCTTCCCACAGTTCCATAGTTTTGAGAGCCACCGCGGGCGCCTGCTCGCTCGGCTTGAAAACCACGGTGTTCCCTGCCAGGAGAGCCGGCACAATATGCCCGTTCGGGAGATGGCCCGGAAGGTTGAAAGGGCCGAATACGGCTACGACGCCATGGGGCTTGAAGCGGGTGGCTGCTAAACCGCCGGCGAGTTCTTCCGTCACGGTGCTGCGACGATCATGATAGGCTTGAATTGAGATGTCCACCTTCGCGATCATGGCCCCTGCCTCGGTAAGCGCTTCCCATCGAGGTTTGCCGGTATCGAGGCAGATGATCTCCGCCATTTGGTCCTTCTGCGCGGTTAGGTTTTCCCTGAAGCTTTCAAGATACTGCAACCTCTCCTCGGGAGACCTGGCAGACCATGTTTCGAACGCCGTTCCAGCCGCTTCGACAGCTTGTTTTACATCATCAGGAGCCGCGGACAAACCCGTCCATACAGGTTCACCGGTGGCCGGGTCGGTTGAACGGAATTCCGGACCCGCGCCTTGAGTCCATTTGCCGTCTATGAAATGTGTTTTCTCCGTCATCACCGGCGCTCCTGTTGCGAAAGGGAAGGGCGAATCGGGCCGAAGCGCACTCTGTCGCCTATCTTCAACTTCAACGCCCCCGCAGCTTGGCGCTCAATTCGCAGGCCGCCCCCGGATAGCTTTTCCACATTGCCCGCGCATGCACGGAAATCTTTGCGAGTGTTGGCGATTATGAATCCGGCCTTTTCGGCTTCATTGCTTGAAATCTCCGCGACCGCGTCAATTGTGCTTTCCTTTACTATACGAATATGTTCCAGCCTACAAATTACGATAGGCCCGGCTTCGAAAATGTCTATCATGCCCGTAAGAGCGAAGCCCTCATCCTGAAGAAGCTTCAGCGCGGGTTTGGTATTTTCATGCACCTGACCGATCACATCCTGAGCGGACTTGGGCAGCAAGGGAATATAAATGGGACAGGTAGGCATCAAATCCGCAATGAACCTCTTGTCTGCCGCGGAAAGGTGATCCGCTCGGGGGTAATCCATGTCGAAGAAATGGCGCCCAAGGGCCTCCCAGAATGGAGAAAAGCCACGTTCGTCCACCACGCCCCTCATCTCGGCAATCACTGATTCCTCGAAGCAGCGCGAAAATTCAGTCATAAACAGAAAGCGAAACAGCGAGAGCAGCCGTCCGTTGCCATGCTTGCGATATTCAGGCGCGAGAAAGAGCCCCCCTATTTCGGAAGGGCCACTGTGTTCCGTTACCAGATGAAGTGACGGAATTTCTTTACGAATACCCAAGCTTTCCGAAGCATGAATGCAGGACTGTATTCGATACGCGTAGAAGGGCTGAAAGCCGCCCACCTTGGAGACGATGCAACTCGTGCCCACAACAGCGTGGGAGTCGAGATCCTCCAGGACGAACAAATAGATTTCCCCTTTTGGCTCTTCCAGCGACTTCGAGAAACTGTGCACGGATTCGGCAATTTTCTTTTGTAGGAGATCCCTGTCTTTAGGCAACGAGGTGAGACCAAAGTGTGCCTTAGTGGCCAGCTCGGTGAGCCGGTCCAAATCTTCCATGTTTACGGGACGGACTACGAACATTCTCACAGTTCCTCTTTCTGCTCCGAAAATCCGGCGTCACGCGTTGAGAATAGCGTTTGACTCTACGTGGGGCACGCATGCCGTCCCCCCACACGAGAGGCATGGATTTACGCGCCGAGCCGAACCATGCGGCCCGCGCCGGCCCCAAAAGAACACCAAAAAACTTAACCCAATGTGTCCCCCGAGGCATTACAAATCAGTTTAAGCGCTTCGCAGAGTCCGCTCCAAAATTGCGCAAACAGCGTCTATGTCATCAAATGTTACCGCTGCAACGGGCAGCAGGAAGCGGACCCTGGAGAGATCCGAGCCCGCGTAGAAGCTTATCACCCCGGCATCGAACAACGCGTGAACGAATTTAACCACCTTCTCGTGATCGCCGTTGAACGGGGTGAAAGCAATCATCGCGCCGATGCCGAAAGGTCCGGCAATCAAACCCGGAAGGCGCTCCTGTATCTGCTTGAGGCGAGTCTCAAAATGATCGTGAAGCTTGGCGATCCTGCCGTCGGGGCCGAAAAAGTCGCGTTCAATGAGCCCGCGGATAATTACCTCGGCCGCGAAAAGGGCTGACGTGCTCCCGGTGAAGGTCTGGCTTAGCAAGCCGGGCCTGGGTTTGAACTCGTCACGGAACAGGGTGGCGCAAACCTGAGAGGATTTGCCGATGGTTACCACATCGACGTAATCATCCAAGCCGAAATACTGGTACGCGAAGAGTTCCGTGGTGCGGCTGAATGTCTGGATTTCATCTACCATTATAGCTACTTGGTGCTGCCGCAGGACCTCTATCAGCGAAAGGAAAAAGTCACGTGTGCCCGGATGGAAGCCCCCTTCACCCAGCACCAGCTCGATGCACATTGCTGCATGTTTGCCGGGATAGCGAGCCAAATAGCGTTCAAGACAATCCAAGGCTGCTCGAATACTTTCGTCAGGTCGCGCAGGGTCGAAAAAAGGCACATAATCAACCGAAAGGGAAGGCGGCAAGCACTCTCTATACGCGGCCTTGTCCGTGATCTGAGAGAGCGCGAGCGTCCTCCCCATGAAGCAGCCTTCGAAAGCCAGAATACGATCCGCTGGATACTTCTTTTGGAAGATTATCTTCAATGCGTTTTCATTGGCCATGGCTCCGCTGGTGGAAAAGAAACAATGGCCCAGTTCAGCGCCTTTGCGATTTGCCGCCGAAAGTATGGTGCGAGCCAGAGAGACGCTTTCGACATTCTGCTGCAAGTTTCCCTGCATCACCGTGTCTCTCATGGCTGCATTGAGCAGGGCTTCAACGATCGCAGGGTGACTGTGGCCCCAGTGATGAACCCCGATCCCTGAAATGAAGTCGTACTTTACGCTACCGTCCGCAAGTTCCACCAATACACCATTCCCCAAGCCGCTGCCGAGGTACGGGAAAAAGAGCGCTCCTCCCCGCAGGTCGCCGAATTCCTTCAGAAACGCATCGTACGGGACTCTCAGGTCAGGGTCCGGCGGTCTGATGCCCTTGATACGCTCTTGATATTCGACCAGAACATCCAGCAACTGCCGTTTTGCTTGGATTACCCTGGGATCAGAGGCCAATTCATCCGAGATGGTTCTTTTCATTTTGCTACACAATAACGGTTCCTTGCCAATCCTGGTCCAATTCCTCGACTTTGATTTCCCCCCCGCCGAGTTTCATCAACAGGAGGGCGTTCAATTGGGCGCGTTCGATCAGGCTGTCGATCATGACGTACTCCTCGGCGCTGTGTATCCCGCCTCCAGTCGGCCCAAGGCTGTCCACAGTGGGAAGTCCGGCCGCGGCCAGGTTGTTGCCGTCGCACGATCCGCCACTCGACCTCCAGTCCAGGGTTAGCCCCAGATCGCTTCCGCATTCAGCTATGTGGCTCAACAACCGGACGGTCCTGTTGTCCAAGGGTTTAGGCGGCCGAGCGAAGTTTCCTTCCAGATCGAGGGAAATTCCGTCAAGACGGTTGAATTCCCTCACCAGTCCGTCCACATGCTCCTCGAAATAGACCTGGTCCTCCAGAGTCATGACTCGCACATTGAACCGGCAAGCCGCGAGGTCAGGCACCACGTTTACCGGTCCCCCGCCTTCGATGTATCCGACGTTGATGGTAATACCGTTTTCCGACGCCTCGTTCAGCTCAACGATGAAGCGGGCCAGCGCGTTGATAGCATTTCGGCCCATGTGGGGTTCTCGTCCGGCATGTGCGGCCCGCCCCCGCACCGTGACCTTGTAATTGCCGGAACCTTTGCGGTCCCCGACTAGATTTCCATCGGGAAGGGACGGCTCGAACACCAGGCCGATGTGATTATTTCGGGCCGCTTCCACGAGCAGCGCGCCCGAACCGGGAGAGCCGATCTCTTCATCCGGGTTGATCAGGACTTCCCACCCCAGGTTCTCGGCCCACGGGCTCTTCTCAAAGGCTTCCAAGGCCTTGAGCATGACCATGAGGCCGCCCTTCGCATCCGCCACTCCGGGGCCTTGCAGCGTATTGTCTTTTGTCAGCTTGCACTTTTGAAAGGGATGATCCGGAGCATAGACCGTATCCATGTGGCAGCCAAGGAACACTCGCACCGATGCCTCGGGGCGCTTACGAAGTAGCAAAGCCTGTCCCAACGTTTCTTGTCCTGTCGGGCCCCAGACCTCGGCCACAAGGTCAATCCGCTGCATTTCAGCTCCCAGGCCGCTGAATGCCTCTTCGAGCATGGAAAGCATCTTGCTCAATCCTGAAACATTGTGGCTTTCGGAGTTGGTGTCAGCCCACAGGGTGAGCAGCTCCAGCATCGAGTCGCGCTGCTTTTTAAGATTTTGGAGATAAGGCGCATAATCTGGCATGTGTATCACCCCTTCGGGTCCGATGAATTAATTCTAAATGAAAAAGTCCGCGAGGTGCAGAGTTTTTTGCAGGGTGGGCAACAACAGTGGGGTATGGCTTCATACTAATTATGACATGACAGTAGGTAACTTTAAAAAATAATACATTTTGGTAACAAATCGCGGGGTCCCAAGAAGCCCCCCGATGCCGACCAATTCCTTGTAAAGCATCATTATAGGCTGTCCGGATCAACAAGCACGAGTTTGGTACGTTTCTTGACTGCTAAACTCCAAACTATCACCCAAGGAGCGATCCGATGACCAAGAAACAAGCCTCTGAACTTATCCTCCAGGCGAAAAAGGCTAAAGGCCTCACGTGGGAAGAAATAGCGAAGGAAATTGGAGGGCACAAGTGCTGGGTCACATCAGCCTTGCTCGGTCAAAACAGCATGAGCCCCGATGAAGCGCAGAAAGCCGTGAACCTGTTAGGCCTGCCTCCGGAAGTTGCTGAAGCCTTGACTGATTACCCGATGAAAGGCTCCCTGGATGAAACCGTGCCGGTGGATCCCCTGATCTACCGCCTCCATGAAATAACCCAGGTTTACGGCACCACCATTAAGGAGATCATCCATGAGGCCTTCGGAGACGGCATAATGAGTGCCATAGACTTCGAGCTTGATATCCAAAAGAAGTCCGACCCCAAAGGTGACAGGGTGGTCGTCACCTATAACGGCAAATTCCTGCCATACCGAAAATGGTAGCTGAAATGATATTGGCCGCAATAGGAGCTTGAACATGTGCCAGCATAAACACAAAGATGCCCATGAGAAAGAGTCCACGCCGACTCTGCACGATCCCTTTGACCCGAATGCCTCTCTGGAACACGGATGCTCGCACGCGCATCCCGGATCTGAAGCAACAGAGCTAAAACCAATGACAACCGAGGACGCCATGGACCGGTTGGTGGAAACCGCCGTCGTAAAGGCTGTCTTTGGCGGAAATGATTTTTCCAGAAGAAATTTCATGAAGATTGTCGGGTCTTCGGCAGCGTTTTCGATCTTGTCCAGCCTGTTTCCTTTGGACGCGGCAAAAGCCTGGGCAAAGGAATCTGACGGTCCTCCGGAAAAAAAGGACCTGCAAATCGGTTTTATTCCGATCACCTGCGGTACCCCCATAATCATGGCCGAGCCGATGAAGTTTTATGAAAAAAATGGACTCACCGGAACCAAAGTGGTGAAGGCTGCCGGGTGGGCTATGATTAGAGATTGGGCTGTATCCAAGCAGGTGGATTGTGCTCACATGCTCTCGCCCATGCCTCTCGCCCTTACTTTGGGTGCAGGGGCTCCGCCCGTCCCCTTTTATATGCCCGCGGTGGAAAACGTAAACGGCCAGGCCATAACGCTCCACATCAAACATAAGGACGTAAAAGAGCCAAAAGATATGAGAGGGTTCACTTTCTGCGTCCCGTTTGATTATTCCATGCACAACATGCTGCTGCGGTACTACCTTGCAGACGGCGGAGTCGATCCTGACAAGGAAGTGAAAATCCGGGTCGTGCCACCGCCGGAGATGGTGGCGAATCTCAAAGCCCAGAATGTGGACGGATATCTGGCGCCGGACCCATTCAATCAGAGGGCCGTGTTCGAGGGAGCGGGATTCATTTTCAAATTAACCAAAGATCTGTGGCCCGGACATCCCTGCTGCGCGTTTGCGACCTCGAAGGAGTTTGCGACGCAAATGCCCAACACGTTCAAGGCCGTCTTCAAGTCCATTGTGGAAGCAACCATGTATGCTCATAAGGCCGAGAACAGAAAAGAGATCGCTAAGGCCATATCGCCCCGCAATTTCTTGAATCAGCCTGAAGAAGTTGTCGAGCAGGTCCTCACCGGCCAGTTCCCTGACGGTCTGGGGAACACGAGAAACGAGCCGGACCGGATAGATTTCAACCCGTTCCCGTGGAACTCAATGGCGGTTTGGATTCTGACCCAGATGAAGCGGTGGGGATACATCAAGGGCGACGTGGACTACAAGAAGATCGCAGAACAAGTGTTTCTAGCCGCGGAGTGTGCGGACGTTATGAAAGGTTTGGGGTATGCCGCTCCGTCAACAACTTATATGAAGCACGTGATAATGGGCAAGGAGTTCGATCCTGAGAAGCCGGAAGAATACCTGAACAGCTTTGCTATCAAGAAACTATGATCGAGATGAATGCCCCTGCGTTGGGTCGGAATTCCCTCTGCTTCGGCCAGGGCAGAAGCAGAGGGAACGCCAGGCTTCCAAATAACGCCGGTCGGCCCGACCGTTATGTCCCGGAAATCCGGTCGAAAAATCGGGTCCATCACAAGGAGCTTTCATGAAAAAAGGAAATGGCAAGGGCTGGCTGGTTCTGTGCTTTATGTTTCTTTTGCTTTTCTTGGGTGTATGGCAGCTATACACGGCTACTTTCAAGAACCTTCCAGGTCCATTGGCCGTGGCCCAAACGGCTTGGGAGTTTCTTTCGAACCCTTTTTACGACAATGGCCCCAACGACAAAGGAATAGGGACCCTTGCCTTGTACAGTCTGGGCCGGCTGTCATTGGGTTTTGTATCTGGCTCGCTGGTTGCGATCACTTTGGGCGTGATCCTGGGCCTGAATCAGATGCTCTTCAAGGCGCTCAATCCCTATATACAGGTTCTGAGAGCAATATCACCTATCGCGTGGATGCCCCTCCTGCTTTATTCGGTGCAAGACAGCAATTGGACGGCTCTGTTGGTGGTCTTCATGGCCAGTGTCTGGCCGACCCTGGCCAACACGGCGTTCGGGGTATCCAACATCAAGAAGGATTACATAAGTGTTTCAAATATCCTGCAGATGAATCCGGTTGCCAAGGTGTTTAAGGTGATACTTCCCGGCGCCGGGCCTACCATCGTGGCGGGACTCAGGATTTCCATGGGGAGCGCGTGGGTGGCCATAGTCCCTGCTGAAGCACTTCTGGGGTCCCTTGGTCTGGGCTATTTCGTTTGGAATGAATGGAACAACTTGTCGCTTACCAGTGTGATTTTTGCAATCCTTGTCATAGGCGTGGTGGGCGTGTGCATAGATGTTCTCTTCAATCAGTTGGCCAGAAGACTGGCGTATATTGACTAGGAGTTCGAACCATGGAGTTGCTCACCGTAGATGGGGTTTCAAAATTCTTTTCCGCCCCCGGAGTAAAGGAGGACCACTGCGTTTTCAGGGACGTTTCGCTCTCGGTTGAAGAAAGAGAGTTCGTGGCTGTGTTGGGTCATTCCGGGTGCGGCAAGTCCACTCTGCTCAACATTGTGGCCGGGATTGAAACCGCGGACGGGGGCTATGTTTACCTCGACGGAAAAGAGATCGCCGGACCCGGCCTCGACAGGATGGTGGTGTTTCAGAATTTCGCTCTCATGCCCTGGTTGACCGTCTCCGGTAACATCCGGATAGCTGTGAAAGCTGCTTACCCGGAATGGGACCGTCACAGAATCAACGACAGGGTCCGAAGATATGTTGAAATGGTGGGCCTGACCGGCGCGGAAGGCAAACGCCCCGCGGAACTGTCAGGCGGAATGAAGCAGCGTGTGGGTCTCGCCAGAGCGTTTTGCGTCGAGCCAAGAATACTACTTCTGGACGAACCCTTCGCTCAAATAGACGCCCTCACCAGAGGGGTTATTCAGGAAGAGTTGGTTCGCATGTGGCTTGGAACAGGCATCACCATATTCATGGTGACTCATGACGTGGATGAAGCAATTCTCCTCTCGGATCGGATCATGCTGATGAGTCCGGGCCCCGATGCAAAAATAATGGAAGAGATAAAGGTGAACATACCGAGGCCGCGAGAGCGTTCCACGATCATCGAGCATCCCAACTATTATTCCGTTCGAAATCGGATCATCAGGTTCCTGTCCAACAAGGAAGAATACGAGCAGACTGCGAGAGTTAACCTTGTGGCATGAAAGGCCGGCTATGCGGGTTTGCGTTCAAACAAGTAATCACTCCGCAGGCATGACTTCCTCTTTGAACGCAAACCGGTGAGTCAACCGTTCTCACGGTCTTCAAGATAGGAGCGTACCAGGTTCTTTCCGCTAAAATGCCCCAATGTGACATACGCGATAGACATTTCAGCACCGAAGAGCTTCCGACGGATAGCCCTGCGGCTCCAGCCGCGGTCCTGAAGGTCCAGCACTTGCCGGCCCTTCTCTTCCAGGTACCTGATTTTGTCGATCAACTCTTCCCGGGGGTCTTGCCGGATTGTGCCGCTGCCGGGAAAGAGCACCTTCGCGTCCAATGAAGCCAACTTTTTCAGTGAAGCTATGATCTGCCAGACATTGTAGTCCAGCCTCAAAGCTTTGTCCTTGCCACCCACGTACGCGTCTCCCGTAAAGAGCCACCCCTGTTGACGCTCGTACAGACAAATATGATCGGAACTGTGGCCCGGAGTACAGATGACTTCAAACCGATAGTTGGGGGTTTCGACAAAATCCCCGATAGGTGCTCCATTGCACGGCGCGGGATAGCCCCACATCACAATTTGGTAGGGCCGGAGCCTTCGCTGTCTTGGTTCGGCCAGGTACGGAAGAGCTTCCGGATGAGCCAGGACTTGGGCGCCGAACTTTTCCTGGAGGGCGGCATTGGCCGCGATATGATCTTCATGGCTGTGGGTGTTCACGATGCGTTCGACGGTCAGGCCGTTCAGCGAGGCCATAAGCTCGGGCACCGTGAAGAAACAGCCCGTATCGACCATCAACCCATCGACGTAGTATGCGGTCGTATAATACAATCCACGGCCTCCAACGGTCCGTGCCAACCGAAACTTGCGAATCGTTCCGATTTGTTCGACATCAATCATATGGCCCCCAACAGACGCTTTCGTGCGCGAACCTGAATCATACCACGGTCTATTCAAAAACAGTCACAAATGGGGGAGTGGCTTCGGTTGACCCTCGTTCCGTCAGGCCTTTTTCAAGTCCTCGGGCCGAATGGGCAGCCGCCGAATTCGTACACCAGTGATCGCAAAGACAGCGTTAGCCACGGCCGGCGCGATTGGCGGGACACCCGGTTCTCCAACCCCGGTAGGGGGCTCCTTGCTTGGCACAATATGGACTTCAACATTCGGCGTCTCCTGCATGGTTACCAATGGGTAATTGTTAAAACTGCTCTGCTGCACCCGGCCGTCTTTTAAGGTGATGGCTCCATGTAACGCGGCTGTGAGACCGAAGATGATTCCGCTCTCCATCTGAGCCGCGACAGTATTCGGGTTTACCACCATGCCGCAATCGACTGCGGCCACCACCCGATGGACGCGAACGTCTCCCGACCGGGTGACGGAGACTTCCGCCACCTGGGCAATAAAGCTGTTAAAGGACTTGTGCAAGGCAATTCCGCGACCGCGACCTTCGGTCAGGGGCGATCCCCAGCCTGCCATTTGCGCTGCCAGCTCCAAAACGGCTTTGTGGCGGGGATGATTTGCGAGGAGCTTGAGGCGGAATTCATAAGGGTCGCTGCCTGCTGCTTGGGCCAGTTCATCCATAAAGCTCTCAACCACAAAGGCGGTGTGCGAATGGCCGACTGAGCGCCACCATTGGACCGGGACCCCGATTTTCGGACTGTGGAGGTCAATAAGAATATTCGGGATTTTGTATGGAATGTCCGCAGCGCCTTCAACCGAGGTTACATCCACGCCGTCCTTCAGCATGGCTTCTTCAAAGGGGCTCCCGGTAATTATTGATTGGCCGACGATGGTGTGGCTCCAGGCTATGGGGTTCCCGTTCGCGTCGAGGCCGGCCGCGATCCGATCGTACCACATGGGGCGATACCATCCGCCCTTCATATCATCTTCACGAGTCCAGATCACTTTGACAGGGGCCTTGGCGGCTTTAGCCACATGCACCGCCTGGACTACGAAGTCCGATTGCGGATTCGCGCGGCGTCCAAACCCGCCTCCAAGGAGTGTTGTGTGGATTTTGACCTGCTCGGGCCGCAGCCCCGCGACCTGAGCCGACGCGTTGCGATCCGCGGTCTGGAACTGGGTTCCGGTCCAAATCTCGCAACTATCAGCACGGAGATCAACCACGCAGTTAAGGGGCTCCATGGTTGCGTGAGCCAAGTACGGGACTTCATATTCTGCGCTGATCTGTTTGGCCGCACTCGGAAGCGCTTGCAGCGGATCACCGTTTTTTCTGGCTACGGCGCCTTGGGTTTGGGCGAGCTTCGCGTACTGTTCCCGCATGCCCTCGGTCGAAAGCGTTGCGTTAGGGCCTTCATCCCAGACGATCTCCAGCGCGTCCCGCCCGACCTTGGCCGGCCAAAAACCGGTCGCAAGCACCGCGACGCCGAACGGCAATTGGACCACGTCCTTAACTCCTGGAACAGCCTTAGCTGCATCGGAATTGACCTTCACGACTTTTGCGCCGAATACGGGCGGCCGCGCCACCACCGCTATGAGCATGCCCGGAATTGTGACGTCGAGGCCGAACACGGCTGTACCGTTGGTTTTTCCGGGGGTATCAAGGCGTCTGACGGGCTGCCCAATGATCCGGAACTTGGAAGGGTCTTTCAGTTGAACGTCTTGCGGCACAGGCATATTCGCTGCTTTCTCCGCGAGCTGGCCGTAGGTCAGGCTTTTGCCGCTTGAGTGGATAACTTTGCCGTTGTCGGCGCGGCAACTTGCCTTGTCCACCTGCCACGTGTCCGCCGCGGCAGCAATGAGCATTTCACGGGCGCTTGCGCCCACTTTTCGCAGCCTCTCCCACTCGCTTGAAACACTTGTGCTGCCGCCGGTTCCCTGGATTCCCCATTGTGGGTGGTTATACGCAGGATCTACCGGCGCGGCTTGAACTGCGATCTTGGTCCAATCGCACTCGAGTTCCTCTGCCACCAGCATTGGCAAGGAAGTGTAGACACCCTGGCCCATCTCGGAATGGTTCACTATGATCGTCACGGTTTCGTCAGTACCGACATGAACGAAAGCGTTCAAGGTAGCCATTCCTCCTCCCTGTTGGCCGGTAGCTTGGCCGACAGAATTACGAATAGGCATGGCTAAGCCCAGCACAAGCCCTCCCCCGATAATAGAGGTTGTCTTGAGGAAGTCACGGCGACTGACTTTGATTATCTGTATCATTTTTGCTGCCCTCCCTCAGCCATCAATTGCGATGCCCGATGAATCGCGCGACGAATCCGTTGATATGTGCCGCAGCGACAAAGGTTGTCCGACATGGCGTCGTCGATGTCCGCGTCGGTCGGTGTGGGATTCTCCGCCAGGAGGGCCGCGGCGCTCATTATCTGACCCGAATGGCAGTAACCGCACTGGGGAACTTCCTGCTCGATCCACGCAATCTGCACGGGGTGACCCCCGTCAGGCGAGAGCCCTTCGATTGTGGTGATATTTTTCCCCACAACATCGGAAACCGGGGTCGCACAGGACCGGACCGCGTCCCCATCCACATGGACGGTACAGGCGCCACAAACCGAAATCCCGCACCCGAATTTTGTGCCGATAAGGCCAAGGTTTTCCCGAATTACCCACAGGAGCGGTGTGTCGGGCTGGACGGCAACAATGTACTCGGTGCCGTTCACATTAAGCTTCAATTCTGAAAAGCCCTGCTCAGTTTTCTCTGTCATGAATTCCCCCTCCTTTTCTGCTGTGTACAATTCAGTCAAACAATTAGGTTAAATCGGTGAATAGAGTATACGAACTATTGTTCGGGTTTCTCCAAGCGGAACACCCGGAGCTTCTCTCAGGATCATCACGAGCGCGATGTGGAAAGAATACCGTCCCGGAAGCAAACAGCAATTAGCATGCTCATCAATTAAGCCTCGAACGATCCTGACCGCACAATAGTGCCCCATTCAATATTATACAACCTGTCGGCAAGGTGTCGAGACGCGGAGTGGGCTGACAGTTGAAACTCACTGCGTTGGCGCCGTCAGGCCAACCGGCTTCAAATTTCTTCCACTTTGATGGCTTCCACAGGACAGACAGCGGAGCAGGATTCACAGCCCGTGCAACGTGCAGGGTCGCACACCCACAAGTCCTTGTCATCCTCCTCGAATACATTCTTGGGGCAGATACGCGCACACGCGCGACAACACGTGCATTTTTCATCCTTTATCACAGGCATGTACATGTCTATCTTCCCTTCCGGGTTTGACAATGGCGTAATATTCGTGCCCTCAGGTAATCTGCCTTTGGGCAAACCCAGCCCTACAGTAATAGATGTTCGTCAACGGCACTTGGTTCCGGAAATGGACAAGTATTTATTCCGGAACTCACCACCGAATGTTATTACGTTTTTGGGACACTTGAAAAAAGTCGCCGCATTATTAATACTGAAGCTCACCCCCCGAGTCCCTTCCGTCTGCAAATCAACAGGACATCAGGGCCTCAATCCAGGGCGGCACTTCACCGGAAGCACGCTGAAAATGCCTGTACTAGATTTTCACCTTCATGTTGGCACCAGACATCACTGGACCCAGTCGGTTATGTCGTTTTTCGCGGAACAGAATCCGGAATACACGCGCGATTTCGCAGAAGAGATCACCCCTCAAGGAGTCGAGGCATATTTGGCTCGTGAAGGAGTGGATAAGGCTGTGGTCCTTTCCGAATATGCCCCCAAGACCACGGGCGTTGTTACAAATGAATTCTCTTCCGAGTTTTGCAGAGGAGCGGATCGCCTGATTCCCTTCGGGTCCATTTGTCTTTACGACGGTCCCGATCCCGCGGAACAGACAGAACACTGCGTAAAAGTGCTCGGCTGTCGGGGCCTCAAGCTCATACCGACGTACGCGCACTTTTTCCCGGACGATCCTCGTCTCCTGCCCGCGTACGAGGTGGCCGCCGGCCTCGAGATCCCGGTAATGTTCCACACGGGTTCGTCGATATTCAAAGGGTCACGGGTGCGCTACGGGAACCCTCTGCTGCTTGACGAAGTGGCTGAAGGCTTCCCCCGCATGAAGATCGTAATTTGCCATGCAGGGAGACCGTTCTGGTACACTGAGGCTGAGTGGATGCTTAGGCGACATGAGAACACTTACATCGACGTGTCCGGGATTCCCCCCAAGCAATTTCCGTCGGTTTTTCCCCATTTGGAGAAGTTCCGCGACCGGTTCGTATTCGGCAGCGATTGGCCGGGCATTCCGTCTATTGGGGCACAGGTCGGACGGATTCAAGAACTGCCATACAGTGAGGAAACCATAGAGGCCATCCTGTGGTCCAACGGCGCTCGGCTGCTGGGGCTTGGTGCTTAAGTAGGCTGCCGTGTCCCATGCCGGTTCGCCCCCAAAATATGAGGTTGGGATCTAATCAAGGATTATTATCACGGGGTAGCCACTTGGCAGGGCGATAGACATGTACAAAGAATGCGGTGATGATGGATGGGTGACAGGGGCTGAGGAAGAATTGACCTGACTGTCTTGAAAACAAGGTTTCCCCGCTCTTACCTGCGACCGTACAAGGGCGATTGGATGTTTTGACAGAGCCCAAGAGTCTTTCTAAGTGGCCGTTAGAAGCCTTAAGTTCAAGAACCGGCTTGTTTGCAGCATTATCTCGGACAAAGGAGGTGCACTATGCCAACAAAGATTTCTCTCGATCAAGCAAAGGCCCGTGTCACGGAACTCATGATAGCGGGCTATCATTGAGGGCCGGCAGTCCTGCAAGTTATGTGGGAGACATATGGCCTGGAAAACGAAGATTTCCTCTGGACCGGCGTCCCTTTCATGGGCGGCATTAGTGGACAGCAGCAAGCGCCGTGCGGTGCAGTGTCCGCGTCCTCGGTATCCCTTGGGCTGAGGCATCGGTGTTCCCTTGCAGATAAAGAAAAGGCTAAACAGTCGCGAGCTGTCATACGCTATTACGCTGCTGCGCTGGTCAAGAGCTTCAGAGAACGCTTTGGCAACATCAACTGCATGGACCTTGTTGGGATGGATTTTTCCGAGCCCGGCCAGTACCAGAAGTTTCTTGCCTCGGGGATTTGGAAGGAAAAATGCGCGAAATATGTTGAGTTCGCTGTGGAGAAGCTTTACGAGTTTGAAGAAAGATCGGGGGTCGGCCACGTACCACAAGGGAAATGACCAACAAGGGGATCGGTCTGGACCTGACTATAGTAATTCTCGAAAGTATTGTCGGAATAGGATCGCATTGCTGGCTTCATGTTGACCCGGTCAACACTCTGACCTCATTCCGCGAAAACTTTTAAGAACCACTATAGCCTTCTCCATCGGGAATCCGTATCAAGCCGCGAAAAACTCCCGCGTGTTGTCGCGATGATCCACCGTGTACAGCACTTGCGCCAGCTTCTGAAGCTCTTGGACAAGCTCGGGGAATGTGTTCCGATCTAAATTGAAGGCCCGAACATATACCTGACGATATCCTTGCGGCGCGGTCTCGTATGTGCTGACGATGCTCACAAGGCGCCCCCCATATTTTCTGATGACATCGGTTACCGCCTTAATAGAGCCCGCATTGTCCTGTACCTGAAACCCGAAAGAAACACCCTTCTGCGCCAAGCCGGTCATGGATATCAGAGCGGCAAAAAGATCGTTCTTTGTAATTATTCCTCTCACATGTCCTGCGTCGTCCACCACGGGTGCGCCGGAGATATCGTGCTGCATCAGGACTTCCGCGGTTTCTTCAATCGTGAGATTCAGCGGAACCGTCACCGGATTCTGGCTCATGAATGAGCCTACTTGCAGGCGAGCCACGTGATACATGATGTTTTGAAAATCGAGGAGGCACGCGTCTGACGGAGAAGCATGTTTCACGTCGCGGTCAGTGACCACGCCGACCAGCTTTCCTTCTTCCATCACCGGCAGCAGGCCTATGTCGTGTTCCATCATCATATTAATGGCATCCTGCAGAGTAGCCTTTACGTCAATAGTGATCACGTTCGTGCTCATCCAATCCTTGACCAACATTGGTTTCCCTCCGTCCAAAAAGCCTTAAGCCTCAGTTCCATGATGCGAGGACTATGCCAATATGATGTTCCTCTCCATAGTCCGCTCATGGAAATAGCCAATCCCGCGGTTTTAGACACAGGCTGCAATCACCATGCCCGCCTCGCAAGTCAGCCTGAAGTTGTACCGCGACCGCAAATCGAAGATAACAGAAGCCGGGCCCTAGTAAAACTTCATTTTCGGATGAATGTTTTCCTCGCCGGTAATGCTAGCCGGGAGGCTACTTTTACAGGCTGTAAAAAATTGTAACGAATGCCCGGGCCATTTGCCCGGCGACTGGTCAAAACTAACTTAAAAGAATCAGGTGATTGTCCGAGAAGCGTGATCTGTGGGAGCGGCAGGAGTCTTGCCCTCCGCCAAAAAAATCGGGAACCGGAAGTCCTCGCATATTTGAATCTGAGGGTCGGCCCTGGTATTCTGCGAATTCTTCATGGCTCACCAAACCAGTCCGGTTTTTGTAAGGAGGGAATCAATGGAAAAGAAGGTCAGAAAAATAGAAAGAGCGGCCTCAGCGTATAACTACCCGTTGATCGTCAAACAGTTGCTGCATACCCCCATTCTTTACGCGCCCGACCAAGAAATCGTGTACAGAGACCAGATGCGCTACACGTACCGAGACCTTTATAAGCGTATCAACAGGCTGGCGTCCGCGCTGAACGCGCTCGGCGTGGGTCCGGGAGACACCGTGGCCGTTCTGGATTGGGATTCACACCGATACTTGGAATGCTTTTTCGCAATTCCCATGATGGGGGCAATCCTTCATACGGTAAACATCCGGCTCTCACCTGACCAAATACTTTTTACGATGAACCACGCGGAAGACGACATGGTCCTTGTCCATGAGGATTTTCTGCCGGTGATGGAGGGACTTGCAGACAAATTGCCCACCGTGAAGAAATACGTCCTCCTCCAGGAAGGTCCGGAAAAACCCACGACCGCGTTGCCGTTAGCTGGAGAGTACGAAGAGCTACTGGCGCAGGCTTCGGATTCATTCGATTTCCAGGAGTTTGACGAGGACACCCAGGCCACCACTTTCTACACTACGGGCACGACAGGTGACCCCAAAGGGGTTTACTACAGCCATAGGCAATTGGTGTTACACACGCTGGGAGCTGCCGTGGGGACCTCTGCATTCACTGCGCCGGGCCGCTTTCAGTCCGCGGATGTTTATATGCCCATCACTCCAATGTTCCACGTGCATGCGTGGGGAGTTCCTTACGTTGCCACGGTTTTGGGAGCAAAGAGCGTGTATCCGGGAAGATATGAGCCCGCGATGCTCTTAAAGCTCCTCGTGACAGAGAAAGTAACCTTCTCTCATTGCGTTCCCACGATCCTGCACATGCTCCTTAGCAGTCCTGCCGCGCAAGATGCGGACCTCCGGGGCTGGAAAGTGATCATAGGCGGATCAGCCTTGCCGAGGGGGCTGGCAAAAGCCGCGATGGAGAGGGGGATCGAAATATACGGAGGATACGGCATGTCCGAAACATGCCCGATCCTGACGCTGGCCAACCTCAAGCCCAATATGATGGACTGGGACATGGAGCGCCAACTCGACATCCGGACCAAAACAGGCTGCCCTGTGCCACTGGTGAACATCAGAGTCGCGGATGTCGTGACCGGTGAGACTTTGCCGCGCGATGGAAAGACCCCGGGAGAGATTGTTGTTCGCGCTCCGTGGCTGACACAAGGTTACTTCAAGGAACCGGCAAAGTCTGAAGAGTTGTGGGCCGATGGATGGCTTCACACAGGCGACATCGCGAACATGGACGAGAATGGCTACCTGCAAATAACCGATCGGCTGAAGGACGTTATCAAAACCGGCGGCGAATGGATCTCTTCGCTGCATCTGGAAAGCCTTATCAGCCAACACCCCGGCGTGTCGGAAGTCGCTGTTATCGGCGTCCCTGACGCGAAGTGGGGGGAGAGGCCTTTGGCCATGATCGTTCCCAAGCCGGAACACGGGGCCGCGCTCTCGGCTACGGACCTTCAGGCATTTCTTGGGAAATACGTTGAGGAAGGCCTGATCTCCAAGTGGGGCATCCCGGATTCATTCCTCATGGTGGAGCAGATCCCCAAAACCAGCGTCGGAAAAATCGACAAAAAAGTTATCAAGAAAGGCGTCGCAGAGGGCGCGTATTGAGTGGAAGACAGGAAAAGATGAAAAGCCGTCCGGGGAGCCCCTTGTTTTGCACAAAAGGCGTTCCCCGGTTTCTCTGGTTCCCAGGCTCCGCCTGGGAACGAGGATTTATACTAGTTCGCTTTCAAACAGTGAAAGACAGGTGGAAGCAAAATCCGCACTGACCTGGTGCCCCCCCAGGTCAGTGGCACCCAAGATTGCATCACCTTCGCTCTGTGGGTGCCACGGACCTGAGCTTGGCCAGGTCCGTGCATGATTGGGTCGAATGTTAATTGTTTGACCACGCAATGTTACAAAAACAGAGGCCGGCTGGGCTTGCTACGGTAGGGGCCTGCGTCCCTGCCGGTCCCAGGGGAATTACCTCACAGCTGGAAATCATTCCCAAGCAAAGGTTTTTCCTTGAATTTCATCCACCGGTTTGTCTGGTTCCCAGGCTCCGCCTGGGAACCCATGCCGTCCGGGCTCTGCCCGGACACTGCCAGGCAACACACGCACCTGAAAGGCGTGACTGTCGGAGGGAAAGCCTCCGGAACTAGGATTATAGCCATTCTCGAAAGTTCTGTCGGAATCAAATCACACTGCGTAAAGCGATTGGCAGTGGCATGCCAGTCGATGGGACGTAAGTTCCAGCACGCCGTCCCTGCATCCGGTATTCCCCGAAGGGGAATACTGTGGGTAGCCCTGGGTGAAACCCAGGGAAAAAGCCCCCATCAATCACCAGACCGGCCCCGGAGGGGTCGGCCCCTTCAGGGTCGCGAAAAGACTAATTATTGGCGCTTCGTACCACGGGTTTCACCCGTGGCTACCCACCGTACTCCCCCTTCAGGGGAAAGATACCGGTGATAACTATTTTCGCGATTAATTTTGAGAACTACTATAAGAGAAGCACCGAGTTCGGTAGGGGCGGACCCCGCGTCCGCCCTTGTCCTTGCGTCTCGTTGGACCTAGGGCAGGCACGAGGCCTGCCCCTACATCGGCCAACCCCCCATTGGGACAAAAAAATTGGCACTCGGAATACCTCAAACAACCACAATCTTCCGGGGCGTTTGCCGGCGTGAACAAAAAAAGAACTTGACAAGGGGGGGCAAACATCTATAATTCGAAATATGTCAAACAATCGAATAAAAGAAATGGCTCGGTACGCCGAAATGTTCAAAGCCCTCTCGAATCCTCATCGACTTGCTATCTTCTTGCGCCTCCTCGCGGTTTGCCCGCCCGGAACAACCTGAAGCACAGTCGAAGAGGCCCGGCGGTACGTCGGCGAGTTGGGAGAAGAGTTGAACATCGCTCCTTCCACGGTTTCTCACCACATCAAGGAGCTTCGCCAGGCAGGCATAATTGTGGTGGAACGCCGCGGAAAGAACATTGAATGCTGGGTTAACGAGGAAGCTGTGAAAGCTATGAGGGAACTTCTCCATAGTGGAGGAGGGGCCGTTTTGAACAAACATAGTGCCTCCGCGGAACGACTCACTTGAATTGCGGAGAAAGGGGAACAGGTCATGGAAAACGCATGCCGTTTTCAGCCCGAGGGGCTTACAGAGGAACAGATGGGAATGATACAGCGCGTCCAGCAGGGGTTCCATTGCAGTGAAATCCTCCTGTTCGCGGGACTCGATGCTCAAGGCAAAACCAATCCCGATCTGATCAGGACTGTCTCTGGATTGGCTGGAGGTGTCGGCTTTTCCGGTGAGCTTTGCGGCGCGCTCACCGGCGGAGCCTGCCTGTTAGGCCTGTATAACGGTCGAGGAAGCGAGAACGAGGAAGCGGATCCGCGCCTCAACATCATGGTCAGCGAACTGATGGACTGGTTTGCTTCAAAATATGGAGCGCAATACGGTGGGATAAGATGCAGGGAAATCACGGAAGACGACCCGAAGAAACAACCTGAAAGGTGCCCCAGGATTGTCGCGGGCGTGCTGAAGAAAGTCCAGTCGCTTCTGGCCGAGAACGGCTTCGAATGGAAGCAAGCCTCGTCTCTCGACGAAACGGGTCCGGCCACAAGTAAATTGACACGGGTTGCAGTTGATAGCCATCCTCAAACGGCGTGCCCATGTGCCGCGGGGGCCAGGTAGCGGTGGCAATTAAATTCGAAGTGATGAGGAACATTGTTTGAGTGCCACTGCCGGCTTTTCCAGCAGTGGCACCTATCATGGGCAAAACACCAACGCTGACTTGATGCCACGAGAGGCTGTCACATGGGGAATCTGCCGAGCGAGTCTGATAGAAAAAAATCGCCTCTGGCTTTACGCGATCGAACGTTAGTCACTGTTACCAGTCTCCTGGGAAACGTATCGCTGCTCTTGATGGCGGTCTTTGTGTTCAAAGGATCGCTAGACCTGGTGGACCTGGGTCTTGGAGAAGTTGGCGCGCTCGTGTTGAATACCTGTCTGTCCATTGCCTTCTTCATTCAGCATAGCGGCATGATCAGAGCATCTTTTCGGCGATGTTCGGCTCAATTCATGGCAGAGAAATACCACGGTGCTTTGTTCACCGTAGCTTCTGCTGTCTTGCTGATCCTTCTCGTGGTGCTCTGGCAGAAATCCAATTACACCTTGTTTTCCGCCGAAGGGGCTCTTCGATGGGTCCTGCGGGCTGTATTCTTCTTGTGCATTATAGGTTTCTATTGGGGGATTCGGTCCCTGGGAAAGTTCGACGCCTACGGCCTCCGTCCGATTCTAAGGAATATTCAGAGCGCCACAGCGACAGCCGGTGATCTTAAGGTCCGTGGTCCATACCGCTGGGTACGTCACCCTCTGTACCTTTTCTGCATCTTGATGATCTGGTCCTGTCCGGACCTGACAGCCGACCGCCTCCTGTTTAATCTGTTGTGGACCGCGTGGATAGTTGTCGGGACAATATTGGAGGAACGAGACCTGGTCGCACAATTCGGTGAAGGTTACAGGACCTACCAAACTCAAGTGCCGATGCTGATTCCGAGCACCTTCCGGCATCTGGGTATTACAAGATGATATACCAGCTCTCTAAAGTTATCGCGGATTGATTCCCGGGTGCCGGGTGCCGGGTGCCGGGTGCCGGGTGCCGGGTTTTTTGGAAAACAGCGAGGTTGTCCCCCGCATTAAACACCAAATTGAAGAGCGAGCGGATGGTTCGGTAAAGCTGGGAATCCTCCGATTTATCGTGGCGATATAACTGGCAGGAAGCACGGACCTGGTAAGGCCCAGGTCCGTGGCACCCAATACAGAAAGCATCGCTTGACGCAAGGGGTTACAGCGGTTGTTCCCAAAAGCTCTTCCCGAATGAGATCGTCCCGCGTTGGCAGGATATCCGCAAATTGATCCGCGCTTACTTTCGAGAGCCACTATACCAGGTCGCAAACCAACAAGGTTATAGGTGTTGCCCGGCAAGGACGCCTTGCCCTACCCACCCTCCAGTACTTGGGTATCGGATAAGGTCAACCATTTTGGCGACTGCCTGACAATTTCTAATCAACACTAGGTTCTTTCGGCTCATCGAACTGAAAATAAAGCGACACTACGCCATCTTCCAGTGTTTTGTGTACCACATAAGGCAGCCTGTCAAAAGTTCGCAGCATTGGTTTGTTGGAAACCAGCACATCAGCGCGGAAGCCCTTGATCCCCCGCTCTTTTGCAATCTCGATCAGATAGTGCACCAGAGCACTCCCGATGCCGCGGCGCTGGTAGTTTTCATCAACCATGAAAGCTACGTCCGGGAACCCGCCTTTGGGGTCAATCATGTAACGAGCTTCGGCAATGATCCGCCGGTTCTCTCGCGGGCCCGTACTGACAACCAGAGACAGTCCCTTGTCCTCAGTAAGATTGCAATATTGCTGCACGTTCTTGTGGGGCATGCTCCGGCGCGGGGTGAAATAGCGGAAGTATACCGAATCCTCCGAGAGGTTGTAGAAAAGGTCCCGTATCATAGACTCATCGGTAGGTTTTATAACCCTAATATGGCCCTGGACCCCACCCTTGAACACTCTATCGGTCCGAATCCGGCGGCGGAATTCCGGTGACGCGGTCTCGAAATAAAACTGGTCGCTATACACGTACCCCATTTCGCGGGCCTGCTTCATCAGCTCTTCCCGGAAGTCGGGATGAGCGATTTCTATAAGAGCCATAGCCCTTTCCCGGACCGACTTGCCGCCGAGGTAAGCGATGCCGTACTCCGTGACTATATAATTAACGTCACCGCGATTGCTTACCACCGATGCCCTGGGACCAAAAGACGGAACAATCGTCGATCGGCCGCTCTGAGGAGAAGTTGACCGCAAACAGATCACGGAACGCCCGCCCTTGGCCATAGTGGCCCCTCGCATGAAATCGTGGTCGCCTCCTGAGCCTTCAAAAGCGGTCCATGCGGGCTTTCCTTGCCGAATCTGGCCCCGGAGATCCACCTGAAGCGCCAGGTTGATCGCGACCATCTTTTCGTTTGTGGCTATGAAGGCCGGGTCGAGCAGGGTATCCGAGGGGTACAGTTCGACCAGAGAGTTTTCGTGAACGTAGTCGTAAAGCCGCCGTGTGCCCATGCAGCACGAAGCGAGAGATCTGCCTCTATACTGCTTTTTTGTGCTGTTGTTGATAACACCGGCTTCGATGAGGTCCATTAATGGGTCGGTCAAGATTTCGGTGTGAAGCCCGAGATTCCGATGCTCATAAAAATATTCCATCAGGCCGCGGGAAATGCCTGCAAAACCGAACTGCAAAATTGAGCCGTCCTCTATGAGTTCACTGACATAGCCGCTGATTGTCTTCTCACGAACTCCAAGCGTCTCCTCAGGGATCTCGTACAACTCCTCATCGGATTCCACCACGTAATCAATCTTATCCAGAGTTATAAATGTGTCGCCGTTAGTACGAGGCATCCTCGGGTTGACCTGAGCTATGACCCTCCGCGCGCTTTCTACCGCGGCAAGAGACACATCCACCGAGATGCCAAGGCTCAATCGCCCGAATCTGTCCGGGGCCGAAACCTGTACTACCGCCATGTCGATAGGAATGCGGCGGTTCCTGAAAAACATGGGAATCTGGGAATGGAACAGCGGGACATAATCGGCTTCAGAAGGCCTATCAGCCTCACAAGGCGCCCCGCCGATAAAGAAGGTCTTTATTCTGAATCGTTCCCGACCTTTAGCCGCCAAAGCCGACGATTGACACCCTGTGATGAACTGTATGAACTCCACATCTTCGAGGTAAGATTTGCCGAGGGCCTCGATCACGGCCGAGGGCTCGGAACACATGCTCCCCAGATACACCCGGTCGCCGTTCTTTATGAGAGCCGCAGCTTCTCGGGCGGTGACAAGCTTAGAGGCATAAGACGTTTTGTGGTTGCCCATTACACATTACCCACCAATGCAGATTTTGGGTTTTTTTGACGTTGAAAACTCCCGCGAAAAGGCCTTCAGGGGTTTGGCCGGTTGTCCATTACACCAAAATGTCACCGGACGAGGAGCAAACCGAAACAAGGGATGGTGCGGCATGCGTCCCGCGCCTATTGGCACTTTGCCAAGAAAAGCTTCTGCCCCTGGCCCTCCCCGATTTCTTTTCGAGGAAGGCCCTCAAGGCCAAAGGATGGATCAGTCAATTGGGATCTTGGAAGCTTCCTTCGTTTTTTTCAAGTCCTGCGGCCCTGAGCCGAATAAAACCGTGGTAAACCCTTTCTGGAATTCTTCGACTCCTTTTCGAAAATGCACCGCTCCTGTGATCAAGTCTGAAGGTTTCGGGGCCAATTGCTTGATCAAATAGCTCATTCCGGCCACTGCAACCAGAGTTATTCCTGCTGCCTTTGTAAAAAGCCATAGAGGGTTCATCGGTAGCCTCACTCATTTGCGGGGAATTTTATGGAAAGGACATTGTCGGTCAAAGCAGCCCTGGAGGGCTTACGATTCACCAACGTTCTCGGAAGAAATATGTGCCGCTTGAAAGATCCAATGCGGACCACCAGGTCTCCTTCCTCCTTTGACAGGTCCACATATTCCTTGGCTACAAACGGCAGTTTGATCTTAAGCGTCATGTCGCCGTCGTGTTGCTCGATCTCGTAGACCGTGTCTCGATGAAGGACCGCCGAGGGGTCAATGTCGCCGTAAACCATCCTGCCCATGGCGGATAACTTCTCCAATCCCACGACTTCATCCTCGAGGATGTGGACAGGTAGGATGGGGATGGGTTCGAAAATCGTGTGGATTTGCTCCAAGCTCTTTTGCTGGGTTGCGAGCCAGTCCCTGAAATAGACATCCTGCAACGACTCAGGAAAGAGCCGGTTGACAATAATCGCGTCAACCACCAATCCATACAAGCAAAAATACATGAACGCGCGTTGGGTTTCACGAATGACCATGCGTTCCGCGTTGGTCACCAGCCGTATCGAAGTGATCTCGCGGTCCAGCAAGACTTCGTCCACCCCTTCCAATTTCAGGAAAAGGTCCTGCAACGCGTCAAAGTAGCTGTCTTCCGGAAGGGGAACGTCCGTGAGCTTCTTGGCGATGGGTCGAGCCAATTTCAAAAGACTGCGTTCCAACCGAAAGAACTTTTTCATATACCATTCCAGCGTGGTAGGCATGCCCAGGAAACGCAGCGACTCGCCGGTTGGGGCGCAATCAATTACAATCACATCGTAGGTGTTTTCTCGGTAGTACTGGTTTATGTACAGGAGGCTGACAACGTCTTCCATCCCAGGAATTATGGCCAGTTCTTGCGCCAAGACAGGGGTCATGCCACTGGACCCGAACAGAGCGGCCAGGTACTGGGATACCTCTCCCCAGTGCTGATCCAACTCTTCCTGAATGTCCACTTCCTGAATCCAGAGATTGTCCGTGACCCGACGAGGCTTTCCTCGGTTGAAATCGTGGAGATTGCCGCCCAATTGAAACGAATCGGAAAGACTGTGCGCGATGTCTATGGAAATAACTACGGTTTTCAAGCCCCGTTCGGCACATTTCAACGCCGTGGCCGAGGCTACGGTAGTCTTACCTACGCCGCCTTTTCCTGAGAAAATGATTATTCGTGGCTGTCTGGCGGTCATTCAGTCTCCTGGTCGATTGTTGTGCCTTAACATCCGAGCAGACTATACTGAAACCCGGGAGCGAAGTCCAGGCCGGGCGCATTGCGGAACTTTTCGCAACCGCGGCTAAGGGAGCTGTCCCAGCATGTACTTCTGTCCGCGATTGTAGGCGGTGTAAGCCGCGATGAGATGGCAAACCCAGCCAAACATTCCGCCGGTGCCGATCCAGAAGCCGGGCGTAACGATCAGCCAGAAAATGCCCCGCAAGAAATCCCCGTTGTAGATTTGCCCAACACCGGGAATGACCAAACTCAAGATCGCTGCAATTCCGGATTGAGTCATCAGATCTGCCTCCAACGCGGTCAGCCGGTGGTCCACAAGTCACAACAGAAAGAGCCGCTTGTGTCCCCCAGGTTTCAGTATTTTCATTTCCGGGCTGTTTTGCAACCCCGGCCGGTCTATAACGGGGGAGGAAGTCTCATACCAGTTCGCGTTCAGACGGTGACCATGACTTACGGCAGTTGCCAAATTTTTGTCCGATTCGTGGGAACTCCATTCCGTCATTCCTGCGGAGGCAGGAATCCAGTCCCGCGTCTCGCTGGATTCACCGGGTTCGCGCTTTCGCGGGAACGACGGGGTGAGTAAAGCAGAAGTGGCAGGAGGGCCGTTGGGGGACAACGGACATCAATTTTGGCAGTTACCGTAGGACCAAATCAGCACTGACCTGATGCCCAGGTCAGTGGCACCCAACAGCCAGTCAGAAGCGGCCCTGGGGTGCCACGGTCCACAGCTTGCCCAGATCTGCGCTGGATCTAACAAACTTTTCACTGTTTGAACGCTACCTGGTATCAAGTGCCAGATGTGTAAAACGAAAGGGCTGAAATGAGCTTGCCCGAATCTACATTGGTAGATTCGGGCAAACCAAACCGCGGCTAAGAGAAAACCGATCACAGGGAAGTGAAAAGGGGTTTTTTTACTTCTCGTAAAAGGCAAAGAAATCTTTGCTGTAGCCCTGGTCGTAACGCTTCATTGTGTACTGTAACTGCTCGGGTGAAAGCCTATCGCGTTTTACAACCTTATCGTTTTGGTCTCTGAAGTAGAAGTTACAGACGATATTATGGATGTTGGCGTCTCCGTGAATGGCCCGCTTGCAGCCAGCCAGAACAAGCGCCTTCGCCAGGTCTTTGGTACTGATATGATGACCCATGGCGAAAACGAGGTTTCCGTCGTCACGAATACCGAATGCAGTCCGATTGGCAAGGAACCACATCTTGTTTCCCATGGTGCTCCTGCCGCCGGAGTCGATCAGGAATCCGCCCAGGCCTATTTCCGAGTCATTTATCTTGCCGTGCTTGACTACCTGTTCTACCACTTTCCCGTCTTTGACTATCAGGTGGCGCAACTGGCGGGCATCCTTGACAAGAGAAAGGGGAATATCGCTCGTCCACTCGATGATATCCACGGAGTCATCTCGATACACAACCATTGTGGCCATTTCCGGTACCATGGGATAGATGACCTGGCCGCGGAAGATCGCGCCTGCTCCCCGAGCATGTTGCTGCATCCACATGGCATTAGTTATGGCCACTATCTTGGACTGGTTCTCTTCCCGAGGCGTGTGCGAAATCTGATAAACCCCCGGTTCCGTCTGGCCTATGAAAAGACGTGTTTTCATTCGTTTCATGTCGAAAACCGCCATGTAAGCGACTGCGGTGGGGTACTCTTCACTCGGCCTATAGACGGTTTTGTAGAGCAGGGGCCGTCCATCCCACCCACGCGGGGTGTCCTCGTCCGACCAGATCCCCTCTCCATCAAGTTTAGGCGATGTATAAAGCGGAGGCATGTTTGGTGGCTTCGGGAAGAAGGGATCTTGGGGCTGGTTGGTTTCGACTGTGACCGGGGTAAAGCTCTCCTCCAGTTCACGCTCTAAAGATTCGGTTTTTACTTCCTGATCCAAAGCGAGGGGTTCCGGGGAATCTTGCCTACCGGTTTGGAGCACTTCGGATTTGTCCTCCTCGGGTACGCGAGTCAGCAGTTCCTCCAGCCAATCAGGCAGAGCGTTCTCTTCAATAAGGCCTGTGCGCTGATCGTCAGCAATATCAGATACTTGAGCGTTAATCCGGGCAAACTTTGTTTCGGAAAATGCCGGCGCGGAAAAAAGGCTCGAAAGGACTAGAATCAGAACCGCAGGAACGACAAGCTTGTTCATAACACCATCTACCATGTTTCACCGTATCCGACCCGGAGGAGTTTCCCCGATCGCCACTACACCTTGTTGATCGGGTTTTTCTAGGGTGAGTTCCGTCTTTCGAGGAACTTCACCGTTGACTTCTCAGCGCATTACTGAAAATTCGTCTGTTTTGAGACGCGGAAACCGGAAAACTTGCCTGTCCCTTGTTTAGCTTCGCCTGATATGGCTTCGGTAGGATTGACAACCGGCTCCAAAACCTCTCTCACAACAAACAGTAAATTACGGCTTTTTTCGGCCAAAATAGGTCTGAAGGCGAATTATATCAGACTAGAGTCTCAAAAGCAAGCTATGATGGCCGGCAGCCGTTTCCGGAACCTTTCTTGGCCCCCGCGCTCGTTGAGAGAAAATAAAGGCAAATCTTAGGATGTCAAGGATTTTCCGTGGGAAGGTGGGTAAAGTTCAATTTCGTGACCTGCGTGGTTAGTTAATAAGCTAATATTACTGGTATAGTATCGCTGCTAATTCCGTCACAAGAACAAGCCCGCACACCAAGCCTTCATGGTCTTGGGAGGGTCTCCGCCTCGAGGAGATCCTGGAGATCGTCCGGGCCGAAATCCAAGAGTAGGAAGATTTCCCTTTCCAACTTAACGGTGTCGTCTTTCATGAGCGTCAACATGTCCACGGCTTCGGGGGTCTTGGCATAGGTCTCAAACAGGTATACGAAACGGTCTTCCAGGCTCACCACCTCGTCATGGACTACTCTCTTGTCGGCATAAAAGACCACATGCTCTTCCCGTATCGGATCACCCCTTTTGGATCGCAGTATAACGTGCTGCCCCACTATATTGGCTACATCCGGAAAACCTTCCTGTTCGAGAATTTGCTCGCCCCTGATGTCATGAAACTTTGATCTGTCCAAGATGCTCGGATACTTGCCTATGTCATGTAGTAAGCAGGAAGCCTGAAGTAGAGCCATGTCAACAGGATACTCTTGCCTGAGCAATCCCTCGCCGAGGACTCGCCCCACCTCCCAGACCCTCCGGCAATGCAGGACGATGTGCGCAGGCGTGTTGTATTTGGCCAAGAGGTCATGGCAATCTCTTGCCGTCGGGATGTTGATTTGCCCCATTGGGAAACTCCGGTCGTCGTGCGAGAACCGCGTGCCGAAACTTGCAATCGGCCATTTAGGTCTTCAAGATAATATATCAATTATTGGTTCAAATGGACAGCTTGAGTCACAGCTATCAGTAATGACGCCATTGAAATTTGGGTTGAGCTGTTATAATATAAACTTGATCTGTGGAGGGTCCAACACGGAGGCAAGATGGGCTTCCGAAGAGTTGGGGGTCCGTCAGGGGACGTGTCGAAAGCCCGGTCCAGATTAATCCGATGTCCGTGCTGTAAAGTAAGACAGTTGGCAGCCTCCGGGCACGAAAGGTTACCCATTCGGCAGCCAATTGGTGTGGGCTACTTTGCCCGAATCAAGAACAGGCCTGAACGGCCTGAGGTTTAGAGGTGGTTTTTACTTATGTTGCGGGAACACATTAACGACATCAGAATTAGATGGAGCCCTAAAGAAAGGCGAGGCAGCACTTATGACCCGGTGCTTTTCCTGGAGACCCCGGATCAGGCGCGAAAATTGATTAGACACCTGCAAGAGGAACTCGCCAGGGCTTACAATGAGAAGAACAAGGAATTGATTTCAGAGGTCGGCGAAATCCTTTCCAGAGTGGAGAGATTGTCCAAGAAATTCTTCCGATGGGAACAGTCTATGTCCCGTGCCCTGGAAGCTCAGGATTTACGCGAAATCAAGAAATTACCCTTGGGTTTCTAATGCTCCATAATGGCTCTCTTGGCAGCGCGCTCGTCATGCCGCCGAATTGATGGTGGATCGGTTCGGCAAGTGACCAGCGGGCAAATTGGGAGACCATGACTGGGAAAAAAGAATCGGTTTATGTTTCAGGTTAGCGGAGGTGCGGCTTAGGGCCGGTTTGAGGAGGGAGATTATGGAACTGGATGAACTGAGTCGCGAAGAACTCGTTCAGCGCATTAAAGAAATGAAAGATCACATGGACAACGTAATCGTCCTCTGGGGAGGAAAACGAGAAATGCGCGAGACGTTAGCCCATGTGGAAGAGAATAAGGACGGAGAATATACCGAGCAGGAAGCCGGCAATGCCGGAATTCTTGTCCGATCTGGGGCCGCGTTCAATGAATTTATCGAAATGATTCGACTTTCTTTTGACCGGGGAGGCATCAATTACGTGGTTTCGGAAAAACTCTCGGACATAATGGAAGAAGTAGCCTCCAAGTACAAGTGAACCGACGCTTCAAAAACACCATTGACCGTAAAAGGCTGTAGGGTCTTGTTCCTTTTGGAACAAATATTCGCTGGGCATTCAGCAAGCTTGCGGCTGAACAGGCTTTTCATAATAGCCTTGTCGCAAGTAAGCGCAGACGCTTCGATCGACATGACATAGTCAGACATCCGGCTGGCGATGCCAATCCGCTGTGTTGGTCGGGAAGCACAGCGAGTCCGGCATCTTGCGAAGCATTCGCGCGTTGGTAGGGCGCCTTCCCCCGCGTAACCAAGCGGTTATGTAAAATACTGATAAATGGCTGGAGATTTCTCGTAAGATAGTTTAACATATTGCCGAGAACATGGCCGAGAAACGTTGCTTCGAGGAAGCCTGCCGAAAGGAGAATTCTTACGTGAACAGTCAGGACAGATTGGCGGGTTTGTCCGTCCCTCTTATAGTAATTTTCTCGCTGACATTGCTGCTCATGTGGAACTCTCCCGGGTGGCCGGACGATTCGGATGCCCGCTGCACCGCCGCCAATAGACGCTGGGAGCAGATCCTGCAAGACCTCAAGGACAAGCTTCACACTTATGCCTCTATTCAGCAGACCCCGGTAGACAGGGTCATTCAGCGCCCCATCCTCGACACGCGTGAGAACAAAACCATCGCGAAACAGATCTCCGACGCTTTGGAAACCAAAGAAGAGCTCCTGAATGCCAAGAGAAAAGAGTGCCGAAACCTTTTGAACCTCGAGAGCCAGGTATATTCGGAAGTGCAGCAATGCCTGAATCGCCGAAACTCAAAAGACAAGGATCTTAAGAACATAACCAAGAACCGCCAAGCGCTCATAGACAGGGCAGTCGTTACTATTGCGGAGGTTCGGGAAGTGGAGGGGAAAGAGACTGTTGCCCCTTACGACGCCATGGGTGACCCCGACCCGTACCGCCGCAGCGTGAACAATTATTGGCAGAATTATCAGCAGATGTACCGAAGATGGTGGGGCCAATAGGGGCCGAATTCATGATTCCGCAGCGCTTTGCTATTGTCTTGTTTGGACGCGTTTGCGGTTCGTTTCTCTGCGAGGCCAACTCTTGTCCGCGATAGTTGCATAGCACAATTTGCCGTTACTGCCTGAGAATCCTTGACAGCCGCTTCGGTAATCACTAATATAATCCAGTCATACGGGACGTGGGCCCATAGCTCAGCTGGTAGAGCTCCCGGCTCATAACCGGTCGGTCCCTGGTTCGAATCCAGGTGGGCCCACCACATGCGAGAACCATTATGCGATTGCCTCATTTAACCTTAAACCGTCTTAATCTTCATCACGGGGAGCTAAGCCAGGCTCCCCGTGATTTTTTTGAGGCCTGGAGACAGCGGCTTTGAGCGTACCGACATTATCCCAAATTGTGGGAATCGCTGATCGGCTGTTTCCTTTTCAGGAGGCGGAACCCTGGGACAATGTCGGCATTCAGATAGGCACCCCTGACCGAGTTATTGATTCGATAGCTTTCAGCCTGGATCCCACACCCCAGACGGTGGAATTCGCGGCGAGAAACTCGTGCCAGCTTCTAGTAACCCACCACCCCGTTCTTTTGGAGCCCATCAGAAGCATCAAACCCGATAACCTTTCCGGAAGAACATTTCTTGCCGCTGCCAGATTGGGCGTAGACATTCTGAGCCTCCACACAAACCTTGACGCGGCGCCTGGCGGCCTGAACGATTATGTCGCTCGGGCTATGGACCTTCAAGAGGTCCGCACACCGTTCCCTGCGCGCTGTGCCCGACTCGGGCGGCTTCCTGAGGCTCTCCGAGTTTGTGAACTGGCCGGCCAAGTGGCAGAAAGGCTGATGATTCCGCACGTGCGAATTATTACGGAATCGGATTGCCAGGTTGAGCTTGTCTTTTCGGCCACAGGAAGCGGAATGGGCTACCTGAGGGAAGCGCTGGAATACGGGGCTGACGTTATGGTCACCGGCGACGTGAAGTATCACGCGGCTCGCGAGGCGATGGAATTAGGGATGCCGGTAATCGACGCGGGCCATTACGGTCTGGAAAAGATGGCAATAACGCTTATGGTTGAGAGCTTTCAGACGCATTTTATGAGCATGGGTTTGAACGTGAAATGCCTGGCTTGTGATTCGGAGAAGGAACCCTTTCTACACATATACGACCTCGAGGAGGACATTTCAGTTGAAAGAGCAAATACGGCTTCTTGAAGAACTTCAGGAAATCGACAACCAAATAGACGGTCACGAGAGCGACATCACCCGATTGCCTCTCGAGATCCAGGAAACGGCCAAAAACCTTGTTGTACTCCGAAGAGACATATCGGAGGCAAGCGACAAATCATCCTCGGTGGAGAAAGAGCTAAGAAAAAGGGAACAGGAGTTGGTGCTGGAACAGGAGAAGATCAAGCGCTCCGAACGCCGACTTCTCGGCATCAAGAATCAAAAAGAATACAACGCGCTCAACAGAGAAGTCAAATTGGGCAAGAAAGTGGCCACGGAAATCGAAGAAGCCATACTTGACTTCATGGGTCAACTGGAATCCCTTAAGAGAACTTTGGACAGAAAAGAGAAAGAATACGCGGAGTGCGAAGCCGCTCTGCTTGCGAAGAAGTCCGAAGCGGAACGAATTACCGCGAAGGCCCAGGCAGCACTTGCTGACTTAAAAGCCGAAAGGGACAAAGTCGTCGCCCAAGTGGAAAATGATTTCTTGAAGAAGTACCGAACGCTCAAGAAAGCTCGCGGTAAGGCCGTGGCGGAAATGCAGAGCGGGACATGTACGGGGTGCCATATGGCCATTCCACCCCAGTTGAACATTCGGGTTTTGAAACAGGAAGAAATGATAACGTGCCCTAATTGCCACAGGATACTTTATGTGAAGCCGGAGAATATTCCCGAATTCAACAAGATTGATTCATGATGTTCCGGAGTTGCTCAAAGCGCTGAACCGCCCGGTTATTGTTGCGGTCTGGTCGAGTGCCCTGAAAACAGAGCCGCAGGCAAGGCTCGTGGTCAGAACCCCATTTGGTGTCCTATGTACGGGGGAAGAATAAAAAATGTATCCCAAAGAATTTCTTTCAGGAACAAGTCTCAAGGATATTAAACGGATCGTGCGGGTGGAACACTCGGACCCTCACAGCGTGCTTGGCGGCCACCCCGCGCGAATCGGTGACCAAGACGGGGTACTCGTCCGGGCGTTTCATCCCGATGCAGTCCAAGCGGAACTGATGATCGACGGCGAGAGAGTTGTCATGGACAAAGCCGCCGCGAGTGAAGGGCTGTTCTGGTGTTTTCTTCCGGGCCGGCGCTTGCCCCTCAGGTATCTGGTTTCGTTCAAATTCGCCGACGGTTCCGAATGGCAGTCCGATCCTCCGTACCGGTTTCCGCCGACCCTCGGGGAATTGGACCTCCATTTCGTGGGGGAGGGAAAGCACTACAACCTTTACGAAAAGATGGGCGCGCACCCTCGAGAGATGGACGGGTCAGAGGGGACCTCGTTCGCGGTCTGGGCCCCCAATGCCAGACGGGTCAGCGTAGTTGGGGAATTCAACAATTGGGACGGCCGACTCTATCCAATGAGGAGCATGGGTAGCAGCGGAGTGTGGGAGCTGTTCATCCCCGGTGTGAAGGCGGGTGAGCTGTACAAATATGAGATCAAGACAGCCAGAGGTGAACTCCGCATCAAGACGGATCCTTTCGCGTTCGCAATGGAACTAAGGCCGGGGACTGCCTCGCGTGTGTGGGACCCGGACGGACATGAATGGCAAGATGAGGGCTGGATGGAGAATCGTAGGACCGGCAATGTCTATGCAAGCCCGATGAGCATTTATGAAGTCCACCTTGGATCATGGCTCCGGTTCCCTGATCAGGAGAATCGCTGGGCAACGTACAGGGAAGTGGCACTTACGTTGGCGGAGCATGCGAAGAAATACGGATTTACTCATATAGAACTTATGCCGATCATGGAGCATCCCTTCGACGCGTCCTGGGGATATCAGGTGACGGGGTACTTCGCTCCTACCAGCCGTTTTGGTACGCCTGACGATTTCCAGTTTTTTGTGGACACTCTCCACCAACACGGCATCGGTGTCATCCTCGATTGGGTGCCGGCTCATTTCCCGAAGGATGATTTCAGTCTGCGGCTCTTTGACGGCACGGCACTGTACGAGCATGCTGATCCTCGCCAGGGAGAACACAAAGACTGGGGTACGCTTATCTTCAACTACGGCAGGAACGAGGTCCGGAACTTCCTGGTGAGCAACGCTCTGTTTTGGCTGGACAAGTACCACCTGGACGGCTTGAGGGTCGATGCAGTCGCTTCGCTGCTCTACCTGGATTACAGCCGGGAAGAAGGGGAGTGGCTCGCTAACAAATACGGCGGGAACGAAAATCTGGAAGCCATAGAGTTTGTAAAGGAATTCAATGCAATAGTCTATGCACGCTGTCCGGGTTGTTTCACCGTGGCAGAAGAATCCACAGCATGGACAGGCGTCACGACACCGACTCATCTGGGCGGGCTGGGATTTGGCTTCAAGTGGGACATGGGGTGGATGCACGACACCCTGCTGTATTTCTCCAAAGATCCGGTGCACAGAGGCTTTCATCAGAATGATCTGACTTTTTCCATGATGTATGCGTACAGCGAGAATTTTATTCTCCCCCTTTCCCACGATGAAGTGGTCTACGGCAAGGGCTCACTGCTAAGGAAAATGCCTGGCGACGATTGGCAGAAATTTGCCAGTCTGCGCCTTCTGTTCGGATACATGTACACGCATCCGGGAAAAAAACTTCTGATGGCCGGGTCGGAGTTGGCAACGTGGAACGAATGGCATCATGAGTCCAGGTTGGAAATCGACCTGCTCCAATACGACGTTCACCAACAAGTCTCCCGGTTCTTTTCCGATCTGGGTCGGCTCTATCTGTCGGACAGCGCTTTGTGGGCCTGGGACCATGAACCGAGAGGCTTTTCCTGGATCGACTGCCACGATTACTCGAACAGTGTCCTGTCTTACATTCGTCGCGGACCGGATGGTTTTCTCGTTTGCATAATGAATTTTACGCCTGTGGTTAGAGAACGTTATTCCGTGGGTGTTCCCGACGCAGGCGAATATCAGGAGATCGTCAATTCGGACTCCAGGTTCTACGGCGGGAGCGATGTGGGTAACGCGGGGCTGGTCTCCACAATCCCTGGAGGGCAGCACGGTTATCAGCAATATTTAAGCTTGACTCTGCCGCCGTTGGCGTGCCTAATCTTGCGGAAGGCTTGAGCATTCCATGACAATTATAGTGGAAGGTATCCGAAGAAGGTCGTTGTAAATCGTGTGGGTTACCTTGTCGAAGGCTTGAGATGCAAGACGGACATACTCTTGCGGTTCGCGCACATATCGGCCGCGATCTCTGGAAAGAATAAACCGCGCCAGGGTGGACTGATCCGGCACAAAGCAGCCGTCGAGAGTGACCAACCTTTTGCCGGGCTTCAGGAGTCTGGCAGCGAGTTCAAAGAGTTCGCCGGCCTCGCGATCGTCAAGATGATGGAGAACCCCTGTAGCCACTACTATGTCAAAACCCGGGAACTCGGCGACAACATCCTTCCCCAACTTTCGTAAGAAGAACCGGCCTCTGTGGCCGTAATTCTTTTTGGCGGCCTGGAGGAGCTTCTCGTCCATGTCAAAGCCGACGTATTCCACCGGCGGCATGTGCCGAAGGATATCCCCTGTGCCGCAGCCAATGTCCAGGATTCTGGCTCCCGGTTCAGGGCGGATGTGTTTGCTCACGTAAAGAGATTCACCCTTGCCCCGCACCAACCGCTGAAACAGCGTGTAAACTGTCGCACTTGCCAGCAAATCCCTGGGGTCTCGAAAAATCAACTCCGCCTCCTGCCGATCATGTCCCCGGAACGGGCCGCGTAAGAAAAAGCACGTAATAATCCTTGGTATGTGGCGCTCGAGTCCAACCTTCGGCCTGGATGGCAGAGAACCGACTGCCTTTCGCTACCAACGCTTTGATGCCGGTTCTTTTCAGCGCATCTATTGCGACTTGCCTTTCATCCCTGGAGCTTTCAAAGAATTGGTTTGCATCCTCTATTTCACCGACTATTTTCAAACCGCTCATCCGGCCCCAGTAGACCGGCAGTTCGCCCACCAGACCGGCGTAATCTCCTCTTTTCAGGCCTTTTTGTACCAGGAAATCCTTAACTGACAGGTGCTCATTGTACGAATCGCGATACGATAAGGCCTTCCCCGTTGAATGCAATCCTCGGAGGCTCTGGTCCACGAGGGAGTGAACAATCACGGCCATGAAGAATCCTGAGAGCAATCCGGCTGCGATCGCTGCCCTCTTCAAGGCCTTGGCATCGTTTGCCGGCCGTCTCAGGACAATAGTCATAGCCACAAATCCCAAGAACAGATATGACGCTATGTAACGCGGTTCCATTTGGACCAGGCTGTAAAACGCAATTCCGAAAACGGCCGTGACCATGAACAAAAGGAACATGGATGGAGGCTGAATGGGCCCGGGCCGGATTGACCCTTGCCACCATTGCAGTGCAAACCACAAGAGCATGACCAAAAGCCACGGGGTTTGGTCGAGGATGTCCCAGACATTGCCGGGAATTCTCCTCAGATGGGCCGTTAGATTGAAATCCGGCTTCAGCCCTTCGTGCCAATAACATATGTCGAACCCTGCGGGCCTCGTGCATGCAAACTCCGACACATATCCGGCCGTTTTGGGCTTTTCCGACAGAATTTGCGGGTGGATAGGTTCGCCCTTGCCGGAAATAAACTTTGCGTAGATATGCCGCCCAAGCTCCCCGTAAGTCAACCTTCCCAACCTCTCGGAAAGTGCGCTCACCAGAGGTGCGCTTATCACCAGCATGCAGAAGACCGCGACAAGGATTCTGGGGATGGCCTTCTTGAGAGAACCTGAACAAAACGCTGCCAGCGCAAAGAAAATTGGAGAGAAAGGAAAAAAGAAGGACTTTATCAGATACCCGATTCCAACGATGGCGCCCAGCACACCGTATCTGAAATACCTCTCCGGGTTTTCTCTGATCCATAGAATTGCCGCCATGCAGCCCAGAACTGTAGCGAAGATCAGCATGTCCGGGTTTATTAGCCGAATTCGTACAAAAACCAGCGAGCACACCAGAAACATGGAATAACACAGGATACTTATGATCGGCAAAGGAAGGGGGGTCTCTCCTGCTGATTGGAAACGGTTCACCTCGCGTCTGACAAACCACATCACCAGGTCGCACGTGGCCATGGCCACCACAAAGCAAAACACGTTTGCCACTCTGAGCAGAGGGAGTTCATTCAATGGATTGGTGCCGAAGAGGGCTTGTGCTATTCCCAGCAGGACGGGGTACCCCGGACTGTAGGTGAGATTCACCAGTCCGGACCAGTCACCTCTTCTGAAGGCTTCTCCCATCTCAATGTAGACTATAGCGTCGCCGTTGATGAAGAAGCGGGTGGTATAGGCCATTATTGTGCCGCATAGGATTCCCATGACCCAGAACGCGGCCCTTATTCGGATGTTCCAGCCCGCCAACTCGAAGTTAGCCATCCAACCAAGCACCTCTGCCAGAATTGACCCAAAAAGGTTCCGAAAACGCGGCCCAACCAGTGTCATGGGCAACGCCCGGAGTCGGCGGACATCCCACTTCCCGCGATGCGCGGGACACGTCCGTGGCATCAAATCCGCGAAAAATTTTCATAATTCGTTGTGGCGATTTCCGCATGGGAGTTGGTATCTCAGGCCTCAAACGTCATCAGAGACATATATGACTTTGCTCCCTTGGGGTTCAAAGCTGAATGGAAGCTCGGAAAGTTCCGCCAGCGCGCCTCTCACCCGGTCCTGGTTCTGTGGCTCGACGTAGAACAGAAGAAAACCTCCGCCTCCGGCCCCTAGTAACTTGCCGCCTATTGCTCCGGCATTGATCGCAGCGTCGTAGTAATCATTGATCTTTTCGTTGGTTATTCCGTGTACCAGGCCGCGTTTATGCTGCCACGCCTCATGGAGGATTTCCCCAAATCGATTTAGCGATCGGCCTTCTCTGAGCACCGCTAGAAGTCGGCCACAAAGCTCTTTCATTTGAGTAAGGACTTCCATCTTCTGATTGGTCGAAGCCTTCTGGACTTCAAGAATGTCACCGGCGCGTCTGGTAATTCCGGTGTAAAACATCAGCAGATTCTGTTCCAGCGCTTGCTTGGTCGCTTGCGAGCATATGACCGGATCCACGAAGACCGATTCGTCAGGATTGAAACGGATGTGACAGATCCCTCCATAAGCGGCGATGTACTGATCTTGTTTTCCGATGGGGTCACCGAGCCTGCCGATCTCTATTTCGCAAGCCTCACTGGCAAGCTGCCCTGCCGAGACGTATTCGCCTCTAAAGGTGTGGAGCGCGTGGAGCAATCCTACGGCATAGGTGCTTGAGGACCCGAGTCCCGTGCCCGCAGGTATATCGGCCATGGAGGTAATCTCCACCCGGTCCACCACACCGGTGATTTTCATCGCCTCTCGTATAATCGGGTGGTGAATCTCTTCTACGGAATTGACCAGTTCCGTTTGTGAGTATTTCAGCAAGATGCGATGATCGAAGTACCGACTCAGGCGGTTGATGGTGATGTACACGTACTTGTTGACCGTGGAACTTACCACCGCGCCCTGCACAACCGAATAATACGAGGGAAGATCGGTGCCCCCGCCGCAAAAGCTTATACGCAGAGGAGTGCGGGTAATTATCATAACTCACCTTAGCATCGGGATTTTGTGATCGAGGAAACAGTGGTGGGAAACGTCACATCACGGAATGAATTCCCTCGTCGGGCGGGAACAAGATGATTTGGTTCGGGATTTGGGGTGTCCGCTGCAACCAATTTAGTCGGGACCCAGGCCGTTTGGAACCGGCAGCTTGTCCATTCTGCCTACAAACTTGGCTGAGAGTGTATGCCCCATCCCGGGAGGCCGCCCACCGGAAAAAAGTTTCCCGGGACGGGGTATCCCTCAACCCTCCATTCACACAACAAACAACAAACTATTAAGATATTCCGGTCGCGGTGAAGGTTGAGGATAGGCCAAGAGCAAGACCGAAGTCAAGACTTTTTACGGGGTGGGTGCACGCAATGCGGATCTGAACAAGCGGCGCAGTCCTGGAGATACAAACGTGAATCGCACCGTTGCCTCATGCTGTTCTGAGGCCTCCGCGACAGTCAGGACCTTCGCGAACAACTCGCTTGGTGAGCCGTCATGAGAATCTTCCATCAATTCCATTCTGATCTCTTCTCGGACCAGGATCGCTTTAGGGGCCAGGATCACCGCTGAGTTCTCCGACAAGTGGGTTATCCAGACCAACCCTTCCACAGGTCGGACAATGTTTTCATCAATACGACACATCCTGAACGGAATTTTCTCCTCAACCCGCACCGGAACATCCACGGTGTCGGGAAGCTGAACATTATAAGGGCCGGCCATCGCGCGGAGGCTATAAAGACTCACCGACTCACGAATACCTTTCATACGGACGCGGATCACGTCCCGCAATTGGGCAATCTCGCGGACTCGGTCAAAGGCGGAATTACTGACAAGCACCTCCCCTCCAACCGCGTAGGATTCTATGCGGCCGGCAAAATTTACTTCAGAGCCCACAATTCCGTATTTGGTCCGTCTTTCCGAGCCTATGTTGCCAACGACTACCGACCCTGTGTTTACTGCGATGCCCATTTCCAGCCGTGGAAGCCCGTCAGCCTGGTTCATGGCATTTATGTGGTCCATCGCCGCCTGCATTTCGATCGCGCAAGCAATCGCACGAGCGGGATGGTCCTCCATGGGTGTGGGCGCGCCGAAAAAGGCCAGAATGCCGTCTCCTTCGATCTCGTCCACAGTGCCGCCATGATCCAACAGAATTTCGACCATTTTCCCCAGGTAACGGTTCAAAAGACGGAGGACCGCCTCAGCCGGCATTTCGGCAGTGAGGGCAGTGAAGCCCCTCACATCGGAAATAAGGATCGAAATCTCCCGGTTTTCACCGCCGAGCTTCAACCCGTCCTCCGCCTCCAACAGTTGGTCAACGACATCCTGAGTTAGGTACCTGCCGAAAGTATCCCTGATAAAGTCACGCTGCCTGAGACCGGCAGCCATAGTGTTGAAGGCCTCCACAAGGTGGCCCAGTTCGTCTCGTGAGATCACAGGCAGAACCTGTTCGTAGTTTCCTCGGCTCAGTCGAGAAGCAGCCTCGGAAAGCATATTGATCGGCCGAGCGATCTTGTGCGCCATCTTCACCAAAACCACTGAGAGCACGAGAATCGACGCCAATCCCAGGCCCAGGTAAGCCCACGCCAACTTCAAAATCGGCGCTACGGCCTCGGCCAGAGGCACCTCCAGACCTACGAATAGATCTCCCTGGCGGGTTTTCTGGAAGCCGCCGTACCAGAAGGCCTCATCCACGGTTCCAACCGAACTCCACCGATTCTGGTCTGCGCCCAAGGCTTGCCGCATCCTGACGTGGAGATCGGCACTCGATTCTCCCAGCTTGTGGCCGATTTTTTCTTCGCTGCTGTGAATAATATATCGGCCGTCACGTCGAAATATGGAAAAGACGGTTCCTCTGTGCTTTTCCAAGATTTTAATTCTTGGCAGCTTCTGTCGTATGGTGGACAGCGGCACGTTGAACCCCAGGACCCCCTTGACTTCCCCGCTTGGGTCAGCCACCTTTTGCGCTACCGTCATCACAAGTTCAGATGAAAAAGGCGATAAATAAGACGCGCTCACAACGGTGTCATCACTATCGAGCGCGGCTTGATACCACGGTAAGAGGCGAGGTTCGTATCCTTGAGGTATCTCCCTCTGTTCCAGGCCGGAAATGAATCTTCCGTCCGGAAAGGCCACGAACGCACATTCTACAGGGAATTGGCTCGCAATTTGGAGAAAGAGATGCCTGTATTGGGCATCGGTGAAGTCCACCATGCCCGCCTCCATGGAAGAGACTTTCAATGTCTGGATTCCCACTGACAAACCCGAATCGATCTCATCCGCGGCCTGCTGCAAGCCAAGCGTAGCCAGTTCCGTCATTTGCTGCAATACGATCTGGCGAGCAATCACGAAAGAGAGGATACCTGCCAGAGAAATTATGACGATGACAGGGAGCAGAATGTACACGAGAAACTTGTTACGGAGCTTCCTCATGGTTTACTGTTCTCGCATCACAGGGTTTCCACGTGATGGACACGATGACCCCGTTGCCGAATGGGATTCCCGGATAAATTATAGACGCAGCAAAAGGTATTGTCTTGTTTCATTCGCACTTAACCGTCTGTCGTCCACTGAGGCTTACCCCGTATTCTACCTTAGACGGCAATGTCCTCCATTCGTTCTATCACGGCCCTTCCGAATCCCGAGCAGGACACTTCCTTGGAGCCCGGCATCAATCGAGCGAGGTCGTAAGTCACTGTGCCGGCCTGAATCGCGGCAGACATTGCTGAAACGATCAGACCGGCCTCTTTTTCCCATCCCATGTGATCGAGCATCATCGCACCCGACAGCAGCAGGGAGCCCGGATTGACCTTGTCAAGACCTGCGTATTTTGGAGCGCTGCCGTGCGTGGCTTCAAAAATCGCACAACTATCGCCTATGTTCGCGCCGGGAGCCATGCCCAGCCCGCCCACTTGTGCTGCGAGAGCATCCGAAAGGTAATCACCGTTGAGATTCGGCATGGCCAGGACTTCATATTCCTTCGGACGAAGCAGCACCTGCTGAAACATTGCGTCCGCTATCCGATCGTTCAGCAATATTTTCCCCTCAGGGATTGCTCCGCCCTGGATGTCGGCAAGGTCCCGTTCCAAGACCACTTTATCCGCGAATTCCTCTTGGGCCAATTCATATCCCCAATCACGAAAGGCCCCTTCGGTAAACTTCATGATGTTCCCTTTGTGAACCAGGGTAACCCTCTTCTTGCCGTTTTCCAGGGCGAACTGGAGGGCTCGGCGCACGAGCCTTCTCGTTGCATGGGGGCTCATAGGCTTTACGCCCACGCCTGAAGCAGGGTCAATCCGCACGGCCATCTTGTCGCGAAGGAATTCTATGACCTTAGCCGCGTCCGCACTACCTGACGGCCATTCGATACCCGCATAGACATCTTCCGTATTTTCCCGGAAAATCACCATGTCCACGTCTTGGGGCCGCAGAACCGGGGAGGGTGTCCCGGGAAGATATCTCACGGGTCGAATACATGCATACAGGTCCAGTTTTTGCCTCAGCGTGACATTGAGGCTTCTGAATCCACCGCCCACCGGCGTGGTCAAAGGGCCTTTCAGGACCACTACCGCTTTTTGGATAGCGTCGAGGGTATGCTCGGGTAGATATTCACCGTAAGCGCGGAAGGATTTTTCCCCCGCGGGCAGCTCCCACCATTGTATTTTGCGTGTACCTCCGGATGCCTTAGCTACGGCCGCATCAAATACCGGCTTTGCCGCGGCCCAGATATCGGGCCCCACACCGTCGCCCTCAATGAAGCCAACAATCGGATTCTCGGGAACCGTCAATTCACCAGACTGCTTCAATGTGATGGACTTCCCTCCCGAAGGAGGAGATTGAAAATGCTGTTTCATAATTTCACTCTCCGCAAAGGGTTATTCATGAATTGGCGTTCGCTCTCGCCAGATGGCTGTCATGAAAAGATTGTGATTTTAAACAGGATACAGGAAAAGCCTGCTTGCCATAAACCGGCGGCTACTTCAGTAGCCGAGGCATTTATTTACCGTCACAAAAGTCACCCAGGGCGGGTCGGAATGTTGGCCCAGCAATTCGAATCCCTGGTCGGAAAACAGCTCTATTAGCACTTCGCTCTGTGGGGCGTCAATACCGGACACGATCCAGGTCTTATGCAGGGGGACACCTTTTAAAGGCACCAAGTCTCGCAACACACTGAATGGCAAATTCGCGGTAATGAGGTCAAATGGCTCATCAACGAACAGTCTTAACTCACTTTCCACAACATTTATCTTGGATGCAAGGGAGTTCAACCTCACATTTTCTCTGGCGGTGAGGGCTGCCAGGTGGTTTCTGTCAACCGCGGTAATCCTCTCCACGCCCAAGGCCGCGGCAGCCAACGCAAGAATGCCACTGCCCGTCCCAAGGTCCAGCATTGAGGTTATCGACCGCGTCCGGATGATTTCCTCCATGAAGCGGAGGCACGAAACCGTCGTAGGATGGCTGCCGTCACCGAAGACGACCGAAGGGTCCAACAACAATGAACCGGAAGGCGGTGCAGGATGATCGGCCGAAACGAAAACGACGCTGCCGACGGCCAGTCCCGCTGGAGGAACGCCAGTCTGCCAGTCGCGGTATCTCATTTCATGGCGCGAACTCAGTATGCCGCCCTGTGCGGAAATCAGCGAATTAACATAATTGTTTTCAGGAGCAGTAAAGAACAAATAAGAGAATTCTTCCTCGTTCCAGCGGCCCACGTAAGACGAAGGTGCGGAAAAAACGTCTTCCTTCACTTCCCCCCGAATCTCATAAATAAACAGCATGTCATCCGGGGAAATCATCGGCAAGGCCTCACGTGGTTCCCGCCAAAAGCCGACCTGTCAGTCCGCACCTTTGATTTCACCCACCTCGCGCACAATGGCCAGATAGGTCTCAACTGCGGCCAACAAGTCGTTCTTGGCTTGCGCGAGATCCGCCAGCTCGCCGGAGGTCAAAAAGTCCCGTTGCAGAAGACCGTCAATTCGACGATTGATCTGAATGATCTGCTCAGGCGATGCCAGTTCTCCCATGTCAAGCTCCAACTCTTCTGCTGCTCCTTCGGGAGCCTCCAGCTTGGCAGGTTTGAGCTGATCCATCCAACGATCCTGATCTTTCCATTTGCTGATCGTGGCGGGGCTTACTCCCACACGGCGTGCGAGGTCTTTGTTAGTTAGGTTCCCTTCCGCGTCGAGATAGATTTTCAGGGCCTTGTCACGAGCAGCTTTCTTTCGCACGGCCCCTCCTGCCGCCTTGCCTTCAGGCTGCTGGGTACCCTTCAGTTGCGAATCCCAGCCATCATCGCGTTTCCACCGACCTACGGTGAGAGGGTTGACGTTGACTTCCTTTGCAATCTCTCGGTTAGTTATTTTTCCTCCGGCTTTGAGGAACATTCTTTGGGCCTGCGTACGAGCTTCTTTTTTCATCAGCTGCTCCTTCCAATTCCGTCAATTACTTCTCAGTGTTACGCCAAATAAAGTCACCCGCCTCCTCTTGTATGTTAAGCAAACTTTTCTCAGAAAGCAAATAACATTAGCCGGGACTAAAAAACAAACAATTTACGGAATTGCCCCGTATTTTCAAGGCAAAAGGCATTGCCGCCGATGACTCCGCCACCATTCCCAGTGAGAATATAGAATGATGTCACTATGTTGAAAATATGAAGTAGACTATTCTGCGGAAACATTTGAGACTCTATTTTATAGCCGTGCCAAAAGCTTGAGCCTTGTTGAATACCCTCAATGCGATGCATCGGTCGATCCGGTCGTCGCGGCCGGCCACCACTCTGAAGCAGTGGGTTTATAGGCGCATAACGAGCCTGCACAGGGACAACGCGTGTGACCTGGATCAACTTTGTCGAAAAGGCAGCTCGCGATTGGCGTGACGGTGCTTGAGCGAGGCATGACTCGCATCCGCAATAAACCGAAACAGTATTTTCTCCCTAATAGGAAACGAGCTGAAACTTACAATGACGATACACCGAGACTCGAACAATAATATCCGGAGCAACACAAGATCACCCCGGGTCAAAGCGGAACAACTGCCCGGAAAAATCATACCAAAGGTTTAGCTGTTGGATGAACTGGTGCCTGAGGACGGACTCGAACCGTCACGGGGACTAGCCCCAAGGGATTTTAAGTCCCTTGTGTCTACCTATTCCACCACTCAGGCGCCTACCGGAGTCATCACCAAGATATCAATTTCCTGAGAGGCTTTCAATCTATAAGCAGTAAACGTTCAGTCTTTCGGGGTCACCACGCGGTCAAACGGAATTAGAAACAACAACAGGCCCCAAACGTGCATACTCAAACCGGCACCCCACTTTTGCCGGGACGGACAAGTCCCTAAACATTAATATGTAAAATGTCATTGGACAACGGCCCCGCCGGCCGTCACATAAATCACGGGATCGCCGGATGGATTGGAGATAACGAATGAGTCGTCTTCCTTGACATGCACTGCATGACCGCGGGGCAGAGTGATTTTTCCGCTGGTGGTGTGCATCACTAGAGGCCCCCCCACTGCGCATAAGATCTCTTCGTACCCCTTGCCGGCCTTTACGAGCCGATCTCCTTCACCCCCTTGAAGGATACCGAAAACCAGGTAGCACGCAGTGGAATGGAGATCTTTTTCCCCTAGAACATATTCGCCCCCCTGAGTACGGGCGCGACGCTCCAGGTCGAACAATTTCACTCAGGCGGCTCCTTCCGCGGGTGCCACGGAGAATAAGGGCCGTCGTGACCATGGCGCTCTTTGTCGCCAGCGGAACGGCGTGCTCCGTCAGAGGACTCAAAGCTGGGGCCGAGGCTAATTCCTATGGTTATCTTGCCGGTGTAAACCAAAAGAAGGTAAGGATAGTTGGTGCAGTACTCCGCACCCACGGCTCTGATTTGCCGGGTGTAAAGCACGTCAAGGTCGAGATCTCTGAAAAGCTCTTCTGCGCTCGTCCAGCAAAGATCAGTTATGGATGCCATGGATATAATTCTCCTTGGATGGCGCTGCTACACGGTATTTCAGGGCTTCCCAAGTTAGGACGGAAATATCAAGGCTGACAATCCCGTGTTGCGTTGCTGTAAAGTCGCTTCTAAATCTCCTCAGCGCGTCTGTCAAGGAATTTGTGCAAGCGTTTGTAAGCCTCCAGTTACGCGGGGGAATTCGGAAGTGCCGCCCACGTTAGTGCCGGCAACTTGCCCGCCGCCGGTTGACGGCTCCGCTTCCCCCGCATGACCGAGCGGTCCCGGGATTCCGTTCAAATCTTCGGTACTGCCGGCGACCGGATCGGTAGAGGCGGCAAAGTCGCCACGCCAACGATCCACAGGGCCGATTGTTCTCCTTTGCAAGGCCGACACGCAATGCTATCATACACCAAGCGACTTTCCACAACATGAATCAAATGGAGCAAGTCCGAGCCGCAGCGGTTTACAGGAGAGAGGGTCATGTCTTTACCAGTCTCGTCGGATCGAGTTTGCGCGATTTGCGGAGACAACGAAGCTACCTTGCCAAAAGACGAAGCCGCACTTTGCGGGACCTGTAACGAGAAATCCGAAATCCTCTTTGATCGGGAAATGCGAAAAGTGGAACTTCTCCGCACTATTCGCGGCCTCGACGTGGAATTGTACGATATTAAACATCCGGATGCGCTGGAAGAGAAGAATCACTGCGGTCAAGTGATCATAATGAAAGCGGGCCAGGGGTTCGAGGTCAAAATATGTTTGAGGGCCGCGGTCTTGGATTGGATGCAGCCTTTGTCGGATGAAGGCACCGCCTTTAGCTCGTTGGATGCGCGGCTGGACGCCCTCATTGGGAATATATCGCTGCTGATAGAGTCCTGGGGCGGGGGTCCTTATTACATGGACATATTTTATGTGGACAGGGTTGTCTCCACGGAAGGTGAGGTCTAGGGGGCCACGAAGTCGACGAACTTAGTGTTGAAAAGCGTCTTGTGCTACAATGATGCAAATTAGACCAGACTGGAGACTGTTCCGTGTTCGGCATATCAATGTGGGAAGTGGTTTTGATCCTGGTGGTGGCCCTGATTGTTCTGGGCCCGAAGCAGCTTACGGAAACTGCTCGGGTATTGGGGAAATTGTACCGGGAAATCCAAAAGATGGCATCGGATGTTCGCAATTCGGTCGACCTGGACGCGCTGACCTCCACGAATCACTACCCGGAACCGCCGACTCATAAACCTGAGCCGACTCCGTCTCCGCCAAAGGATCAGGGCCTGATCCCTTCTCCCGGCGAGAAATCAGGGCCGGATTTCTACGCGGACCTGCTGGAAAGCTCCAAAGAAGAAGAAAAGCCGGACGAAGCTTCGGCCGCCAACGCAGAGGAGTTTAAAGAACCCGCCTTGGATGAAATCCAAAAGGATGCGGTTGGGGACCAGCCTGTGCAAGCGAACCCTGGTCAAGCGCAAGCCAAGACCCTCGATGCCGAAAGCAAACCCGAGGATAAATCAAAATAGCCTTCAATGGGATCGAACGTTCGTTGAATTCCCCAAGCTACAGAGGGACAACGAGACCGGCTTCTCGAATGGGAAAACTGTAAGGCCGGCGAGTACCATACGATTGTGTCTTAGCAACGTCATGTCAGCCCGCACGAGAAATCTGAAGGATTGGCTATGAGCGAAATTCTCCTTCTTCTGAGCCCGCGCTGGAAAAAATTCCGCAACATTCTGAAAAACAGACGAACGGAAAAAATGCGCCTTCCCTTCCTGACAATCCTGGTCGTCGCCCTATGGGTCGTTATATACGTGGCCTTTGTGAAGTCATTGATCTATTTTACGTCGGAAGAAATGTTCGGCACTGTCGCAGCCACCAAGCTTTTGTCAATGATACTGATGACGTTCGCTTTTGTAGTAATCATTAGCAATATCATAACCACATTTTCCACGTTTTATCTTTCGGAAGATCTGGAACTGGTAATGGCCGCGCCCGTTGCGATTAGCTCGCTGTATACCGCGCGGTTCCTGGAGACGATGGTAGATGCTTCGTGGATGGTCGTTTTATTTGGCCTGCCGGTTTTCCTGGCATATGGCAGAGTCTTCTCAGTTCCGTGGACCTTTTACGCACTCAGCCTTGTCGGGTTTTTGTCTCTATTGGTTATTACCACTTCGGTAGCGGTCTTTGTTGTTCAGACCCTGGTAAGGACTTTCCCGGTCAGGCGGCTGAGGGACCTATTCGTATTTGTCGGCCTGTTGATTTTTGTCGGCGTCTATTTGTTGTTCCGAATGATCCGTCCGGAGGAGTTTCTCAACCCGGAAGGGTTCGCTTCCGTGATGGACTATCTTTCGATAATGTCCGAATCATCCTCGCCTTTGCTGCCTACAACCTGGCTGATGGAGGCGCTGCGACCATACATCACCGGTTACGGCTTTGAGCGGACGCCGCTGTTCATGGGGCTGCTCGTTCTCGGCGCGGTCGCGGCATACCGATTGGTCGGCCACGGCCACGAGGCCATGCACTTTTATGGTTATTCCAAAGCCGTTGAGTCAAAAGGGGCACGATTGACCAAAAGTCGCGCTGTGACCTTTCTGGCTAGAGTCCTTGGTTGGAGAATGGACCAGTCCACGGTTCGGCTGGTGATCAAGGAAATGCTCCTGATGGCGAGGGATTGGGGGCGCCTGAGTCAACTCCTATTGTTACTCGCACTTATAGTGGTCTATTTGTATAACTTCAGCGTCTTACCCTCCCTGGAGACACCCGAGGCGACATTAATGTTGAAGAGCGCTGTCGCTTTCTTGAACATCGGGCTGGCAGGGTTTGTACTGTCGTCTTTGGGGGTCAGATTCCTTTTCCCCGCCGTCTCGTCGGAAGGCAGGGCTTTCTGGGTCCTGAAGGCTTCGCCGGTTGGGCTGCGCAAGGTTTTGTGGGTAAAGTTCGTTTTCTATCTGGTTCCGATGCTGTTTTTGGGGCTAATCCTTGTCATAGCCACAAACAGGCTGCTCGGCCTGGGGCTCGCTATTTCCCTGATCTCTACAGTCACGGTCGCGGGCCTAACATTGGGCATAACAGCTCTCTCCGTCGGTATGGGAGTCATTTACGCGGATTTCAAGCAAGCAGACCCCAACAGAGCTTTCACCAGCTTCGGGGGGCTTGTAACCATGATCTATTCCGCGTTGGCCGTCTCCGCTGTGGTTCTGCTGGAAGCTTTCCCGGTATACCGAATAGTGACCGCGCCCTACTTTGAGCATATGTTCAGGACGCGGGATTACCTGTTAATCGCAGGGTGTTTTGTCGGGGCGATTGCCGTGACGGGGTTCATTGTAATCCAGCCGCTCAGAGCCGCCTTGGCACGAATTACGGAGCTGGAGATATGATTGACCGAAGCGATTGCTTCGTTTAATGATGCGATGGGCAATGAAACAATTGTTGCAAGGACGCATCTTCAGGCAATCTTATTCTTTGGTGGGACGGGCATCTTGCCCTTCATTTCAATAGACAGGCGAGACGCCTGTCCCACCCATGGAGTTGCTTTGCGGTTTCACTCCTCGCAATGATGTTTCCGGGTCGCATCTTGAAGTAAAGCCTGAGAGCCCTATCGTCACAGCATAGGCAAAACCTTCGATGTCAAAGAACCATCCGTTATTTTAGAGACGTTTATTGAAAGGAGGTTAGCGAGAGGGATTTCCGCAGAGGATTCCTGACCGCGAGAGATATGGTAACCCGTGAAGAAGTGCCTATTCGTTGCGGAAGTATTGTTCTTGAAGGCGTTCTGGAGGTTCCTGACAACACTGCCATGCGTCTGGGAGGAGCGGTGGTTTGCCACCCCCATCCCCAGTTCGGCGGCAACATGTTCAACAATGTGGTGAGGGCCTTGAGAAAAGCCTTCCTGGAGCAAAACCTGATCTGCCTTCGATTCAACTTCAGGGGCACCGGCGGAAGCGAAGGGGCTTACGGAGGGGGTATAGACGAAATTGAAGACGTGCGAGCGGCCCTGGATTTCGCAGAAGGCCTCGATCAATTGGACCCAACGAAGCTGGTCCTGGCAGGGTACTCTTTTGGCTGCTGGGTGGCCCTGCACGCGGCCGCTAGCGACCCACGACCTTCCAGGCTGATCGGGATCTCACCGCCGGTGGATGAGTATGACTTCAGCTTTCTCAAGGAAGAAAACAGGCCCAAGCTACTGGTGGCGGGTGATAACGATTTTGTTTGCTCTTTGCCCAAGTTCCGGCAACTGCTGGATGAAATCCCGAACCCGAAGGTCGGCAAAATCCTGCCAGGGACCGACCACTTCCACGTAGGCCGCGAGGAAGCCCTTATCAGCGAAGTCAACTCATTCTTGGATATCTATCCCCTGGACAACAAGGCCGAATGACCAATGCTCTCCTCGTTCTCGGGCTCGGCCTGGGAACCAGACAATAACCAGCGCATTGACCCGGAGAACTTTTCCCGTGAACTAAAGAGGGCGCTCGACCCGGAATGACACTTTCGCGCGCACCCGCCACACATCTATTTGATCGTTTATCATTCGAACGTCCTGCTCGACCACGCCGATTCGAGTTATGCCGCGCAGGGTTTTCTGAGCCTCGGCAATGACCTGCTTCATGGCGTCGTCCCATCCCAATTGCGATTCGCCCACCAACTCGATAATCTTAACCACAGACATTTTCCTGCCTCCTAGCAACATTGCAAGTATCTGAAAAAATTAATTAGTCCGACACGTTTTGTCTCACATTGCTCGCGCCGCTGTCAAGGCCGGAGGCCGAATCCAGGCTATGGGTGCCATTGATTGGAAGGGGTTGCTAGCCGGAGGTTTTTGAACTATTCTAATTCGCCACAAAAATCCAAACACAGGGTGCAACAAATGGGGCTTCTATCACGGTCTGTTTCCATCATGCGATATCGGGTTCGCGGCGAATTGGCGGGTTCTTTCTGGGATTCAGTGGATGAAGGGGTAAGAAAAGGCGCGTTCAGAGAGATCGACACCACGGGAGATGAGGTAGGCATGGGATGGGTAGCGATGGAGGATTTCGCAGCCAATGACTTCAAGGGAGCCTCTTATCTTCGAGGGAATTACGTTGCGCTTTCCCTCCGTATAGATACGGTCCGCGTCCCGCCTCGAATACTCGAGATACAAGTCCGGAAGGAAAGCGCGAAGCTCCTGGAAGAATCAGGAAGACAGAGGCTCTCTTCCGCTCAGCGTCGGGAACTCAAGGAGCGCGTCAAGGAGACCCTGAAGCGCCAGGTGTTCCCGTCCATCCAGGTTTTCGACCTGATCTGGGACACGTCGAAATCTGTGGCTTATTTCGGCAGCCACTCGGTCAAGGCCAGGGACAGGATGGAAGGCCATTTCAAGAAATGCTTCGGACTGACTCTGGTGCCCTTGATTCCATACATCCGAGCTACGGAATTGCTTACGGAGAAGTCACAGCAACTGGTACTCGAGCAATTAAAACCGTGCTCCATGGCCCCTTGACCCAACCGAAAAGGAATAAGGAACATAACAGTATGGATTTTATAGATATATTAAGCCAAAAGGCCTTTCTGGGCCGAGAGTTTCTTACGTGGCTCTGGTTCAAGTCCGACCGGGCCGGAGGGCGAATCGAGATGCCGGGAAATAAAGCTGCCGAGGTGCTTTTCCTGGACAGAATGACCCTGGACCTCTCGGACGCGGAAACACCCCAGACAGTGATGCTCAAGGGCGAGTATTCCGAGCTTAGAGAAGGCCTCGCGGCGCTCAGGGAAGGCAAGAAAATCGAAGAGGCGAGGATTTCGGTGAGGGCTGCCGACAACGACTTTACCATGATACTCAAAGGCACATGGTTTTCCTTCGGGTCACTGAGGACTCCGCCCATTCTTCCTGCATCGGACGCGGACGAGGAAGAACCTGTTGAAGGAGCGTTCCTGGAGAAGGTTTCGCTGATTGAGGAGAGCATGGAGATCGTGGACTCGCTTTTCGCGTACTTCCTGAAGCTCAGGACATCCGACCAGTGGGAAACCGAGGAACTCCCCGCTTTGCGGCGCTGGGTGGAGTCAACTTCCGCTTAGAGGCGTGGAACGGCCGGGAAGGGTAGGGAGACTCTTGACCTCATGGGGTAAGCATTCAGTCTTGCGGGGGTAGAAAAAATTCTGAGCCCTGAAGGGGCGTACCAATGGTAGCCACGGGTGTAACCCGTGGACCGGAAGTACTGCTACGGCCCTGAATCATCGACCCTGGAGGGGTCGACCAATCCCGAAGTCCAACTCACATTTATGGTCGACCCCTCCAGGGCCGGTGATCCAAATGATTGTGTGGACGGTTCTCCACGGGCTCACGCCCGTGGCTACTGTTGGGCTGCCCCTTGGGGGCATGGGAGGCGCTCCCGCACGTCACTGAATGCTTACCCTCAAGGGACATTTGGGCATTGACAAGCAATGTCTTATGATCCAAAATAAACGGTCTCAGGTTGGGGATGACAGGTCGACCTTGCCGGCCCCAAGACCGGAGACTTTGCTACATTTATTCCCCGATAGCTCAATTGGCAGAGCGGGTGGCTGTTAACCACTAGGTTGTAGGTTCGAGTCCTACTCGGGGAGCCAAAAAAGATAAATCATCCCGCTCGGTTACCGACAAGCCGCAGCGGGATTTTTCGTCTCGGAACCAGGCTTACGCCAATTTTGTGCCAAGTCTTGGGGCAACCCCGCTCTGAGGCTTGAATCAAATTGATCAACTCCGGCGAGGAATAGTGGGTCGTGATCCTTCCCGACGCATGGAAGCAGAGGTTTGGCCGGTCCTCCGGAATTCCGCGGAATTCCGAAATACCGGGGACGCCACGATCAATTTCTTTTGCTTTGGGGCCGCTGGCCGAGGTTTCTTCTCCGGTAAATCCCAACGGACGCCTTCTCTAATCTTTGGACAGGCTCGCTCTCTCTCAAGGCTCGCCCACGGACTGCTCGTGGCATCTAAACATGCGCCCATCCGCAGGAGACAGACAATGAATTAAGTGTGGAGTCCCCCGAATTTGCCACGGGATTTGGCGAAGCGGGAGGTTCACCATTGCCCGGATTTTAACGTGCGTAGTCAACCTATTGTTATATAAAGATGATTTACCCAATTGACAGATAAGATTAATAGCTTGACTTTAATGGTGAAGTCAGTACCTTGGGTATCACATTCTTGATACTTCTGAAGAGGTGACATGGAGCCAATCCCGCAAGCGCAGGTGATAAAGAGAATCCAGACGGAAAACATGTGGTGGAATGACCCCTATCGCATCACGGATTTGTACTACCGATTTCGTCATCGCGCTTATTTCGATCTCTTGCTCCCTTTAGTGGAGGAAATCTCGGTCAGGAGAGCAATCTTATTGATGGGACCCCGGCGTGTTGGGAAGACAGTCCTAATTCACCACATAATACAACGACTAATTGACGATGGCATTGACCCAAAACAAATATGCTACATTTCAGTTGATCATCCAATTTACAATGGGTTGAGCCTGCAGGTATTGCTAGAGCTGTTCTCTAAAGCAAGCGGAGTTACCCTTACGGACAGACAACTCTTTGTGTTTTTTGATGAAATTCAATATTTGAAAGATTGGGAGATCCATCTGAAGGCAGTTGTCGACACGAACCCACATATCAAATTCACTGCCTCGGGGTCGGCGGCGGCGGCATTACGATTAAGAAGCAGGGAATCGGGAGCCGGGCGTTTTACGGATTTCTTGCTTCCTCCACTCACATTTCATGAATACCTCGACTTGCTCGGAAAGGATGACTTGGTTGACTCTGACGACTCTGCTTTGTCCGTCACGGCTCCTGATATCAGGGCACTAAATGACGCCTTTGTGCATTACCTCAATTTTGGAGGCTATCCGGAAGTAATCTTTTCGGAGCGGATCCAGTCTGACCCGGCTCGATTTGTTAAGGCGGATATAATTGACAAAGTGCTTTTACGTGATCTGCCCAGCTTGTATGGAATTCAGGATATTCAAGAATTGAATTACCTATTTACTACGTTAGCCTTTAATACTGCTAATGAGGTCTCACTGGATGAACTTTCACGCAATTCGGGGGCGGCCAAGAATACAATTAAGCGCTACATAGAATATCTCGAAGCGGCATTTCTCATCAAAGTCGTTCACCGGATTGATCGAACGGCCAAAAGGTTTCGACGTGCCAATTACTTCAAGATTTATCTGACCAATCCTTCCATGCGCAGCGCGCTATTTTCGCCAATTGGTGAAAACGATGAATTTGTCGGACCGCTTGCTGAGACAGGCATCTTGTCGCAGTGGTTTCATTCAGATGAGTCTCTGAATTATGCAAGATGGAGGGACGGCGAAGTTGACATAGTCTATCTGGACCATCGGCAGCGGCTCTGCTGGGCGGTTGAAGTTAAATGGAGTGACAGGTTTGTTCAAAACCCTTGGGAACTTAAGAGCGTCATGCAGTTCTGCCATTCCAATAATCTGGAAGAAGTGACTATTACATCTCGTAGTGTATCGGCAATTCAAGTCGTTGAAAATATCCGCATGGAATTCATCCCTGCAAGTCTGTACTGCTATTCTGTTGGCCGGAATCTGATCAAAGGACGAGGCATTACATCAGTGGGCGATGAATGCGCTATCGAGTAGGCCTCGTGAAGCTAAAGAGACTACGAGAAAAAGAGTGCGGGACTTTTGCGGGATTCGGTTACGGACGGTTATGGATTGTCGTGGGTTCTTGCAACGGGCTTAGCCGACAACATCTTGTTTTTGGTGATTCTACGCCTAGTGCAGGCGACTGTTAACCACTAGGGTGTAATGGTTGAGGCTTTAGCCGAAATCCCGCATGAGGCGGGATTCGATCCCGCGCGACGCGGGACTACTCGGGGAGCCAAACAAGATAAATCATCCCGCTCGGTTACCGACAAGCCGCCGCGGGATTTTTGGTTTCAGCACGAGAGTCGAGGATTGGGTGCAGGTCCACTCCTGGCTCACGTCCGAACCACCTCATGTGGCCGCCGCATGAGCCAAGACGAGACTTGATAATCATAAAAAGGGGCCACTGAGTTGGGGAATATCACATCCCCGATTCAGTGGCCCCTTTTTATGGGTGACCCCTTTTCCCCCTCTTTGGGCTTCTATAGCAGTTCCCGAAAGTAATGACGGATTGACTTATGGGTTTCCCGCCAACGCGGGACTGGCTTGTCCAGCAGTGCGGTTCCATTCAGAAAGAACTTTCGAGAATCACTATATGTAAATGAACATGTGGGGCATCCCGCGTCCCGCGAGACCGCCACCACATTATGGTAGCGGCCAGAGCCTGCCCCGGACCACGATCCGGGGTCCCTGCCGGCCATGGCTAATGGTAATTCGTTTGACGCTCACTGCCACGATTGGGCCTAATACCAGTTCGCTATTGTTGTCGTAACACACGAGATGTTAGCTGTCATTGCGAGGAGCGAAGCGACGAAGCAATCTCTCGCCCCAGAGATTGCTTCGGGCTTCACGCCCTCGCAATGACAACTGTTCGCAATGTTGTATTTTTTATGGCGAATTGGCATAAATCCGCCCCATAGGACAAGTCCATGTCCGATTGGTCAGAAATTCAGTTCCGCGCCAAGGCCCACAGCGACCTGGCTTCTAGTCAGCGTGGCAGTTTCATCTGCCGCTCCCGCAAAACTGGCGGAGGCAAGTGTCACTCCCCCAACAACGAGGGCATTGTTCAATATCTCGTCCAGGTTGCCCCTTCCCCTGACGCTCAACCAACTCCCCTTGGCCCAGGCCTTGAGCGAAAAGTTTGGACTGAGTTTCATATCGTACTCGAAGTCCCCCTCAAGTTGCGCGCCTGTTCGAAACATCGAGTAATTCCACTCAATGCCGGTTGTTAACAGGATAGCGCCGACAAAGAGGTTGTTGACGAAATGATCGGGGACCTTCACGGCCGCACTTACAAATGGGGTCCAAGAAAGCGAGCATCGGTAATTGGGCCCCATGAACCGGACGCCTAGATAAGGCGTCCAAAGCTTGAGCTGGAAGTCAGCGCCGGCTGTGTTTGTTATGACAATGCCCGGAGCAGGGCTTAGAACGGAATTGATCGGGTTTCCGAACTGATCTCGAGGGTTGTCCAGACCGAATGACAGGTGCTCACGCCTCAACGCTGCAAAGACCGCTAAGCTATTCGAGATCCTGTACGCGAAACCGCCCTCGACGGCCCACCATTCCAAATGAGACGCGTCCCACCGGGAAGGGAACAAGCCGCCTGCAACAACGTGGAGCGGTTCCTCACTGGTAACCGCGCCCACGCTCCTCTTCGCGTTGCCTTCAGCATTCACAAAGAGTGAGAAAGCAGGGGTCAGCCAGCCCTCCAACCCCACGGATCCTACCCAGACATGGGCATCGCGCAACTGAATATCAATGGGAGTACTCGCGCCAAAAAACGGAATGGCGGATGCAGTCGGAAGGTTGAAATTCAGACCTATCCACTGATGGCCCGCGCGGACATTCGGCGTCAAGACCATCCCTGCGACATCGAACGAGGCGAATCCCGGAACCGACCCGAGAAAAGCCTCGCCGGGGGAACCCATTCCAAACAGCCCCTGTGCACCTGCCGAGGTTGCCAGGGTTGTGATCAGCAACAGCGGCAGCACCCACAAAAGCCATCTGGACCTAATGTAAGCGGACCTCATAACTCCCTCCAAACCCAATGCAAAATGAAAAACAGCACTATCCCCCCGTGGGGGGCGCTGCTGAGAAAAAAACAAGCTGAAAATCTGGGAACGTAAGATAACTTGTAGCTAGAACTGGGCCACAAAGTCAAGGAAAACCTGCGGGTTAAAGTAACACTTTAGTTACGCGAGGACACTCCATCTATGCAAGCAAGAGATCTTTCACCGGAGAGCCCGCGGAGCGTAAGGCGCACGGCCGAGCCTGTCCCAGAAGCCAAAAGGAAGTCTAAATCGTGCCACGATCACGGAGGTAGTTGCTTTGTTACCCTCACCCCAGCCCTCTCCCGCAGGGAGAGGGGGCCCTCTGGAGCCGCTTTCAAGTCCCCTCTCCCCTAGGGAGAGGGACAGGGTGAGGGGCATTCCATTGTTATTTCATTGCCCGCCGCGCTCCGGGTCGAAGAATTCGGGATACAGTTTTTTTGCGCATTCCGGGCAGAGGCCATGGCTGAAATCCGCTTCGGAATGGTCGCGAATGTAGGCCTCAATTTGCTGCCAGTACCCCTTGTCGTCTCTTATTTTCTTGCACGAGGCACAAATGGGCAGCAGGCCACTTAGATTCTTGACCTGGGCTAGAGCGGCCTGAAGCCTAAGGATCACTTTCTCTCTCTCTTGCTCGGCTCGCGTGCGCTCCGCGACTTCTCTCTTCAGGTTCTCGTTTGTCTTTCGCAATTCCGCTGTGCGTGCCTCGACCCGTTTCTCCAGTTCTTGCCTGAGCATCTCGTTTTCATGGAGTTGCATGGTTTCGCGGGTGAGATCTTCGACCAGCACTAGGACAAAGCGCTCGTTGACTATTCGGATGGGTCGGAAAGTCATGCGAGCCCATACTATGGAATCTTCTATCCTCAGAGGTCCTTCACTGACGCGTGGCTTCCTGTCGGAGAAGACTCGCCCCAGAACCGCTTGCGCCTTTTCAATAGCTGATGGTCCACCAAGAAGATTCGCAAAGGGCTTGCCCTGAATTTTTTCGTACGCAGCGGTAAATCTTCCGCAGGCCTGATTCGCTACGGCAACATCCAGATATTCATCGAGTAAGAAAGCGGGGATCGGGAGAGCTTGGATTACTTTCCCGAAGGTTGTAGCCCAGATTCCTCCTCTTACGTCGAAGCTGCCGGAAGTCGTCACGTCGCGGGTAAACAGGGACCTTAGCTCAATGGATTCCGTGGACTCGTAACCGACACGGAGCGGTCTGGGTGGCTCTTTCAACTCAATAAAGCAATCGCGGCGCAGTAACTCGCCGCTGTTGATCATTTGGTACGGGGGCACGTTCGCGAGATCCGCCCGCTGCGCCTCCAGTTCGGCGATTTGGTTTCGGAGTCGTTCAATTTCCTTGAGAAGGTTCGTTTTTGACTCGGCATCGTTGCTCATGGCAACCCCCAACCGATGGACTCCGCGCATCTATAGGTTAGACAACGAACCGGAGAATATGTCCCCCGCACCCTTATGGATTCCCAAAAGGCGCGAGCAGCACCGCCGCGCATCGCCACTACCACCCGGTTGCCGAGGTCTAGCTTGCCATCTTATTCGGCTGTTTCAACGAAGCTCTGGCAACAAAGACTTGGAAAAGCGCGGCCACGCCTAATAAAGCAACCCCGGCCAGGTCTGCCCACGGGGAGGGGTGCACAAGACACAATCCGGAGCCGGCCAGCAACAGACGCTCCAGCGCCGTCGACCTCTTTAGAAGCCATCCGGAAGCCGCGGACGCAAAAGCAACAACCCCGAGAAACGACGTTGCGATGACCCAAACCGATTCGAGCAAACCGCTGCCCTTGAGAAGCAGAGCGTACCCGGAAGGGTCAAGCACAAACATAAAAGGTACCACAAAAGCCACAACAGTATACTTCCACGCCATCAAAGTAGTCTTGAACGGGTCTCCTCCGGTCAGGGCCGCGGCGGCAAAGGGAGACAGAGCCGTCGGCGGCGAAACTTCGGAGAGCACGGCGTAGTAGAAGATGAACATGTGCGCGGCATAATCGGGCACGCCAAGCTTTACAAGGGCCGGAGCGGCAATAACCGCCGCGATAATGTATGTAGCTGTTATGGGAACTGCCAAACCTATTATCCATAACAATATCCCGGTGAATATGGCAGTAAGTAGGAGGCTTCCCCCTGCATACGTTATGATGATAGTGGAAAGCTTCAGACCGAGACCGGTCAGGCTTACGACGCCCACGATAATACCGGCGCAGGCGCAAACGGAAGCTACGTTGAGCACAGCGAGAGTCCCTTGCTTAAGGGTATTTACCATCTTAGCCAGCGTGAACCAGGTCTCTCGGCGAATAAAGCACGCAAAAAAACAGGTCAATATCGCGAAAAAGACCGCCATGGGCGGAGTAAAGCCTGAAACAAGGGAGGCCACCAGCACGATAACAGGAAGAAAATGGTACCCGTACGTCCAAGTCAGAGACCTGAGGGTATGAACTTTTTCCACCTCCACCAATCGCAATCCGAATTTGCGTGCATCGAACTCAACCATGAGCAGAAGTCCCCAATAGTAAAGGCACGCCGGAATAGCCGCCATTTTGATGACATCCAGGTAAGAAATCCTCAGGAACTCTGCAATTAAAAACGCTGCCGCGCCCATGACAGGCGGGGTGAGCACCGCGCCCAGGCCACCGGCCGCCAACAATCCACCGGCATTCTCTTTGTTGTACCCGGCTTTCTTGAGCATGGGATAGGCAACGGAACCGACCGTCACGGTATCAGCTACTCCACTCCCCGACCCGCCTGCCAAAAAGAACGACGCCATGCACACAGTGCGACCCGCTCCTGTTGGTTTGTTTCCCTGAGCGGTAAATGCAAAATCCACATAGAACTTGCCCGCACCGGACGTTCGCAGAAACGCTCCGAAAATCGTAAACATAATTATGAAGGTTGAGGAAACATCGATTGGAACGCCGAAAATGCCCTCCAGAGTCATATACATGTGCCCGACGATACGCTCGAGGTCATAACCTCGGTGAGTCCAAGGAGGAGGAAGCAAGGGGCCAATATACGCGTAAATGAGAAAGAGCACCACCGTGACTGGCATTATCAAACCGGAAGTCCTGCGCGCGGCTTCAAGAATCAGGAGAATCAGGATAACTCCAAACACCAAGTCCCAGCGATCCGGTGTTACGGCCCTGTAAATGAACTCTTCAAAATCCAAGAGCATGTAACCGATAGACGAGGCGGCAAGCAGTGCCAGAATGATGTCAAGGGCGTTCACCTTGTTCTTGAACTTCTTCAAGGCCGGGTAGTGCAAGAAGACCAGGACCAATATAACTGCTACATGCACTCCTCGAAGTATTTGAGTGGTAATAGTGCCGACCGCACAATAGATGGCGAATACGGAGTTGGCCACCGCCAGGACTGTGATGATTATGCTCCAGATAGGGTTGGGTTCCCTGGTTACTCCCTCTTCTTTCTGTATGACTTCTTCAACCTTCTTAAGCTGTTCTTCAACGACCCACGTTTGTTGCTCGTTTTCCATTATCTATCTCCAAAGGGCGCTGACAAAGTATACCAGGGCGCGGACCCTGACCAGTTTCACCTGGATGGCCTCTTCCCGGTTTTCTGGGTTTCCAAGATCAATCTCGCGGTCACGCACTTGAAAAACGTGATTCCCAATGCTGCCGGCCGGGATCGTAAATCCGCGGCAGCGTAGATCCACGTTGAATTCGTCCCTGCGTTCTATCCCCAAGTATTCCAGCGCGGCTTCGCTGAGGCTCGTCACTTGGACAAGCCTCAAGTAATCGCCCTCTATTCTGAACTTCTCACTGACGGGAACGTCATACATGGAATGGGTGTAAGTGTGGACAAAGACATCGCCCTCGGACACAGGCAGTGCAAGCTCGCGGCCACCGATGTCTACAATTAGGAGACTTTGGCCCGGTCCGACGACCAGGAGGATCGCGGCAACACCCAAAAGGTACGGTACCCATGCCCTGGCGCCGTACCCCAAACGGCGTTTCATGTTTGGAGGTTCAGTCCCTTTTCCTTAAAGAATTTCTGCGCACCTTTATGATAAGGGATGGGAGATCCCTTTACGGCGCTTTCGAGACTTATGGCCTCAGCCTGCTTGTGAACGGCGACCAGATCGGCCTTGTGATCGAACAAAGCTGCCAATATTTCATATACCAATTTCTCGTCCATGTTTTCATGGGCGACCAGGCAGTTTGCAACGGCAGCCACAGGAACATCGTTATCAACGCCTTTGTAAACGCCCTTTGGAATTATTTCAGGGTAATACACCGGCCCGTACTTGACCGCCATCTTGTCTATGCAATCAGCATTGGGTATTAGACTGATCTTCATTCCGGGAGACGCGGCGTTATCGAGGACCGCGGCCGTCGGTACACCGCCACACCAGAAGTACCCGTCAATCTTTCCATCTTTGAGGGCGCCAGAGGATTCGGATGCTCCCAGCCTATCTCGCTTAATATCTTTGTCGGGGTTTATCCCGTTGGCTTCCAGGATTCTCAGGGCCATAACCTCGACCCCGCTCCCCGGCGCGCCTGTGGAGATGGTTTTACCCTTCATGTCCGCGACCTTGCCTATCCCTTTCCCTTCCACAACCACGACATGCATGAAGTTCGGGTACAGGACTGCCAGATTCTGTATGGGAAGGGCCTGTTTGAATTTGCCGAGCCCCTTCCAGGCATCGTAGGCTGTGTCACCCATGATGATTCCCAAATCAGATTTCTTGGCGGCTATAAGCTTGCAGTTGTCCACGGAGGCGGCAGTGACTTCGGCCGCCGCTTCCACGTTCGGGACGTGCTTGGTTATGACAGCCGCTATGGCGCCCCCCATTACGAAATATACGCCACCCATTCCGCCTGTGGCTACGGAAATCCTCTTTTCCCCGGCGGCGCCGGCGCCCTGAGGCCCTCCAAGGACCACGATGCCTCCGACCGCGGCTGTTAGCTTAAGGAATTCACGTCTTCCCATTGCGCAGCCATATTTAATCCCACGCCTCTGCCTCATGCCACCCCTCCTGTTGTTATAAGGTTGATCAGCAATAATACGACAGCTCCGCTTAGCAGATCCGGCCTACGTGCCTGTAGGCCGCCAAGCCACTGAAGCCGTAGTTCTTGCGCGGTGTTGTTCTTGCCAAGCTTGTCCCCGGAAAGAGGGAAAGAAGGAGTCCGGTCTCGTAGATCTGACCGCGCGCAGCCTTGCCATGGAGGACGCGAACTTTTGGGGCATAAATAGCATAAAGGACCGGGGAAATTCAAGTTCGATCATGGGCAGAGGCTGAGGGTTCCGTTACGCCGAGCAAATTGAAGTGGTGAGCGGACCGCGTGATGGGACCGGCATCTTGCCGGCCAGTCGACACCCCGGACTCCGATTCGGGGTCCAGTCTGGATTCCCGTCTGCACGGGAATGACGGCGGGCGAAACGTCTGGTCCACCAATTTGCAGCGCAACCGCCGTGAGAGCCGGGCCCGGGAAGCCGTCAAGGCTTCGATAACAGGTACAACCTGTCAGGCCTTTCCTATCTTCTGCGGCGGGGGCGGTGGGTCCCCTTCAATGACCATGATGGCCATGCCTGTGGCCAGGTGCCATTCAATGTGGCAATGGAAGAACCAGAATCCGGGATTGTCAGCCTCCCATTGCACTACAGCCCAGCTCTTGGCCGGAATGCTGAGATTATCTTTTTGGACGGGATCGTTCTCATTAAGGGGCTGACCACGGTACTTCCCGGCCCCTTTGGCGCCCAACCCCAGCACGCGGAAGTAGTGGCCATGCAAATGAAACGGGTGGCCCATCTTTGATTCGTTGTCGATGACCAGTCGAACGACATCCCCTTGCTTGAATCTCATTTGCGTGACGGGTGGATCCGGGGGATCACTGTCTTCGGTTGCAGGCTTTTGGGGCAACTCGAAGACCTGCCCGTTTACCATCCACTTGTAAGGCATCATCGATCCCGAAAGCACGAGGACTTTGTTGGTGGTGGGCGCTTTCAGTTCCAAAGGAGAGTACGGCTTGAGGTCAGTCACCTTAAGAGAAACACCCCATTCCGCTTTCGTTTTGGGCAGTTCCTGGAGAGCCCCTTTGTATCTCAGTACTGCGAGGGCATAGTCTTCCTTGTCCTCTTCCAGCGTCTTGGCTCGAATCCAATAATTTGACACCGACTGATCAGCGTTGACGATAACATCGTATCGCTCTCCTACGTCGATGAGCAGGCTGTCCACTGGCTGGAGTTTCGTTAGGGCTCCATCAGTGGCGATAGCGGACAGTTTATGTCCATCGATGGCAAGCCTGAACGCGTAGGTTGAAGAGGCGTTTATAACACGAAACCGAATTCGATCTTTTTCCGCCACTTCGTAGGTCTCCAAAGGGGTTTCAGAGCCCGGATCAAACCTCCCCTTTCCGTTGATCAGAGCCGATTCAAAGGGAACGTCGGCAACGTCCGGTGCGCTATCGGAAGCCATTCGCATTTGCATTTTGGAGGGTATTTCGTCAGCCGGCTTTTCCATCTTCATTTTGGCGCCCATTTCGCCGGATGCCATGCCCATGTACAAGCCTTTTTTCAAGTTTGCCAGAATCCGCTCTGAAGGGATGTGAAACCAGTCGCTGATCATGATGACCCGCTCATAATCATAGTCGTTCTTGTAAGGGTTATCTTTCTCCTCGATGATGAAGGGGCCGAACAATCCGTCAGAGTACTGAACCCCGGTGTGAGAGTGGTACCAGTGTGTACCCGCCGGAAAGGCCGTGAAGGTGTATGTGTAGCAATCTCCGGGTTGAATTGGTCTCTGAGAGATCATGGCCACGCCGTCCATAAACCATGTTCCCTTCTGGTGTATGCCGTGCCAGTGCATGGTGGTTGGTTGCGGAAGGTTGTTGCACAAAGTAACGGAGACCTCCTCACCTTCCTTGGCGCGGATGGTGGGACCCGGAAACATCCCGTTAATCGCCCAGATACCCCCCTCCTTCGGCTTCCCGTCCGGCCATTTTCCGGGTGTGAGGATGCTCGCAGTGAATTCAAACGGCCTGCCGACCGGCCGAGCGGCCATCGCCACCGATGATGATCCGATACGCAAGGCTGCAGTGGCTGTCAGCCCTCCGGCCACGAGAAGGAATTTCCTCCTGGTCAAAGTGCTTGCTCCCATTTAGTCCGTCCTTTCCCCTTGCACAGTGCGGCATCCAGATTTGATTTGACTTTGAACTCCGTTTTCATGGAAACTGACCATCTATTGTTTTGAGTGTTCCACAACAAAAAAAGATCTTTCACGAAGGGGTCAGAATATGAGACGAGCAGGATCCATCACGCCAATTGCCGTTGCGGCGGCGTTGCTTTTGTGCTTTGCCTCGGGTCCCGGCCAGGCCCAGGAAAAGAAGATTGTAAGGATTAGCGGGGCGGGTGCGTTGTCCGACGCAGTGCAATCCTATTCGGAGCAGTATATGAAAGAAGCGGGGAACTGCTCCATCACCGTCACGGGAACGGGTGTTGGTTTGGGTTTTAAGAGGCTGATTGGTGGAGAAACGGATATGGTAATGTCCACAAGAAAGCCGACGGCCGAAGAAACCAAGTTGGCTGGAGAAAAGGGCCTGACACTCGCCTCAAAGGACATTGGCCAAGTTGAACTCGCTGTCATTACAAATGACAAGAATAGTGTTAATGAGCTGACGATGGAGCAACTGGCAAAAATATTCAAGGGGGAAATCACCAACTGGAGCCAGGTTGGAGGACCAAATGAACCGATAAAGGTCACCATCCGGCCGGTACCGGAATCGGGAATAGGAGTTCGCTTTCAGGAGGTAGTATTGAAAGGCGCTCCGTACACAAAAGAACATCTGGTGATGAGTTCCTATAACATGACTCTTGTGGTCTGCGGAAAATCTTTTGCTATAGGATATCTTCCGACATCGACGTCGTTCTTCGACAAAATAGGGGAGCGCGGTGTCAAAATTTTAAGCCTGAAGAAATCGGCGGATTCCGCACCGTATCCCTTGGCGAGCGGGGTTACCAGGGAAACGCTCTTTCCTATTTCAGTCGGTTTTTACCTCTACTGGAATTCGCAAACCGACAACCCGTGTATCAAAGGATTTGGGGACTTCGCGGAAAAGCAGACTGAATAAGATGCCCGCGAGGCACGGCAGGGCAGGCAAGGCGCTCACCCCTTCGCCTTGCCTCGCCATTCAATCGGAGGCATGAAGCCCCCTGGCTCTGCCGGGCCATCTATCCCCGTGGCTTGGTTCATCTGCACGAACCGCCCCGGTCTCCCCGCTTTCCGATTCCGAAGTTCGTGGGCAAAAGTCCTCTACTGCTCAATACCCATGGATTTCTTCAAGTGGTCACGCAAGATTTCTACCAGCTTGGCAGAGTACTGCGACTTTTTGGCCTCAGCGTTCCAAAGGGACCTCGTTGCTCCCCGGAACTTGACAAGCTGGAATTCAGGGATCACCGAAACCGTCACGCCAAGCTTCTCGGCCTTCTCCAAAGCCGCTTGGTCAATTCCGTCGGATTGAGCGAAGCTACGCTCCATGGCGCTCATAGCCGCCTTTTGTAGGGCTTGTTGCTGGTCGTTGGGGAGCGCCTTAAAAGTTTTGGTGTTAATGGTAATCTCGATGATTCCCGGGGTATGCAAAGCGGGTTTTACTATGTGGCTCAGCACTTCGTAGAACTTGTACTGTTCTACTGTGTACCAAGGGAAGTCAGTGCCGTCCACCACCCCATCCTTTAAGGCCTTGTGCTGTTCGGGCGCAGGAATGTCGATTGCTGAGGCCCCGAGAGCCTCTATGATCTCGGCCTCCATGCCCACGGCCCTAATCTTCTTACCTTTGAGATCTCCGATCTTGGTCACCGGAAACTTGGTTAGCAAGCCCATGCTTGAAACAGACAGGGCGCCCAAGTATGTGACACCGTGTTTGGCGACCGCGTCTGCCATCACCTGGCAGTAACCCTTGTTCAGGAGCACGTCTTTGGCATCAGCCGCGTTCGCCCAGTTGAAGGGCAGCCACTGGCAATTCACCTCGGGCACCTTGTCGGCGTAGTACAGAAGGGAACCGGAATAGCCGTCCAGTTTGCCCTGGCAGACCGCGTCGAAGACTTCCGTGATTTTAAGGCCTTGGCCTGGCCAGGTGATTTTGACTTGCACCTGATTGTTGGTCAACCTTGCCACCTCACTCGCGAAGAATGACGTGGACTGACCAACATTAGCCTTTTCCGGGTAGGCGCATTGGAAACTCAAAGTGGTCTGCGCGAAAACTTGAACCAGTGGGCAAAGGCAAAGCACTAGAGTCGCTACCAGCACCGTCGCAGCTTTTTTCAACATCTGAACTCCTTTCTTTGATTCACACCTATATTGCGTTCACGGCAGGTAATCACGCCCCAGGCGTGACTAAACATGGCCGGGAGCAGGACAATAAAGAAAATCGCGTCATTCCCCCCTTTTGTAAGCCGTGACCGAGGGGGATCGGATTAGACAAGGCGGCTTCCCCAATGCTTTTGATGGCGCCTTCATAGTCGCAAATTGGTGTAGGTCGGCTTGACCGTATAAAAATATGTACGATTTCTCCGGTTAACGGTAGTAATTTTTTCAGGCGAGTGTCTTTTCACGTACACGGGAAGGTTGTAGAAGGCCAATTGGTCGCGCAAATGGCAGAGAAGGATTATTTGAACCGTTCCCTGAGTTCTCTATAGTGACCCTGTGCGATACAAGGGGCTGTGCTCTAGGCAGCTGCAAAGTGGTTCTTGGCGAATTCAATCCGCCGGCCAATACTGGTCAGGTCTGCGTGGTGCTGTTCTACCAGTTCAAGCCTAGGGAGCAGGCCCGAGTTATTGGCGATTTGAATATTCAAACCGGGTCGCGCATTGAGTTCAAGGATCAGCGGGCCTTTGTTGCGGTCCAGGACAATATCGACCCCCTGGTATCCCAGCCCTGTTAGGTCGTAACAACGTGCTGCAAGCCCAAGCAGGTCGTCCCAGTGTGGAATAGCCACCCCGTTGACGGACCTGCCCGTGTCGGGGTGTTCGGACACTATTTCATTGCCCCAGACTGCGCTGAGCGTCTTTCCATTGGCGATGTCGATCCCCGCGCCCAATGCCCCCTGATGCAGGTTCGCCTTGCCGTCGGACATCCGTGTCGGCAGCCTGACCATGGACATGACAGGGACGCCAAGAAATACGATGATCCGAACGTCAGGAACTCCCAGGTAGCTGATGGCTTCGAATATCGGGTCGAATTCCACTCGATATTCAATGATGGCCCTGTCGGGCTGGCCGCCCAGACTGTACAATCCGCTGAGGATGTTGAAAATATGATGATTCAATTCGTCGTAATTAATTATTAGGCCGTCGGATTTACGAAACTTGTCATGCATCCGGCCGGCTATGACGAGAATTCCTTCTCCACCACTTCCATGAGCCGGTTTGACAACAAAATCGGGGTGCCCCTCAAGAGCGTCCGGCAGATGGCGGACCTGACCTTCCACTTCCACTACCGCGTAGAGTTCCGGCACACCTATCCCGTTTTCTTGAGCAAGCCGCTTGGTAAGCAGCTTGTCATCCACCAGCGGATACAGGCGGCGGGGGTTGTACTTCAGGACAAAGTCCGCATTGCGTTTGTTTATTGCCAGCACACCCTTCTTCTTCAGTTTGCGGGCCAAAGCAAATATCATGTCTGCTCCTTGGCCAAAGCCTTGAATCTGTGCAGATCCAGAAGTCTATATCCGGAGTATCGCCCCAGGAGCAGGATGGCTGCCAGCAATACAAGAAGGAGTTCCGGGAAAACGAACACCAAGTGTTCGACATGTTTTATGTTCATCACCAGAAAGGCCAGTGCCGCAGTCACCAAACTTCCTGCGCCCGCGATAAGGGCCTCACTGGAACCTCGCTCTTCCCACAAGATGGACATTCTTTCTATAGTCATGGTCATGATGACCATGGGAAACAAAGCCACAGACAGGCCCCTATGAATGCCCAGGGTGTTCATGACAATGCTGAAGATTGCCATGAGGCCCACCACGACGATCAGCACCGCGGCCATGCGCGGCACCACAAGCAGTTTAAGTCGTTCCAGGTAGAAACGTATGCCCAAACCGATTCCGGTAAGCAGGCTGAATAGGACGATTCCCGACAGTAATCCCGTCTCTCTAAAGGAGAGAGCTATAAGCACCGGCATAAAGGTCCCGAAGGTCCTGATGCCGACAATATTTCGCAGAATCACGAGAATGAAGGCCCCCACGGGTACCAGCAACATGACTCGGTATACGGCCTGTGTGTTCACTGGCAGGCTGAAGAGAGAAAACTTCAGCAGGAGCGGTTTGGAGATTTCCCCCCGTTGAACCGCCGCGGTCACCCCTTCTTCCAGTTTCGGGCTGATTGACAGCACCACGTTTAGCTTCGATGCACCCTCGAGTTGTACGAGGCTCTGAGACCCTTGCCACCACCGCAGCCAATCGCTCGGAACTGGCGATTTTCCTCTAAGCGGGTCGAAAGATACCCACTGTTTGTTGTGGTAGACTTCCAGCCAGTGCAACAGAGGGGTTTTTTTTGAGAAATCATACTTTTCCGGCTGCAACCGGACCCCTTGCACGACCCTGACCGGTATGCCTGCGTAGCGTAGTATACGCGCCGCCTGGTCGACTTTTCGGAACAAACTCGGCTTGGGGCCCAGCAATATCCTTACATTGTCGTCAGGATTTGGGTTGTTGAGCCTCTTTATCAATTCCGCGACCGTCGTGGGAGTGTCCGCGGATTTGGCCTTGATGTCCTCGACGAGCGATTTGACCGCCTCTTCGCCAGGTCCTTTGAATTTAGGCACTTCCAGTTCCGGCGACTCGGCTTCCCCTTTTGGCGCCGGGGCCCGCACAGGCCTCACCACCGCTTGATAGTACAGATTTTGTTTACCCGCGGCCTTTCTGATGGACCAGGTCACGCGCCTGTTGGTCTCTTCCGTAGTGGCCACAAGACCATAGCCACTCGAGATAAAATGCTCGTCGACAATCGCGTACCGCCGAGTGTTGCCGGGGATAAACATTGAAGCCTTGACCGGATTGCCCTCGGCAACGAAACTGACCCGGGCTTCCACGTTCCAAACCTGAACGGTCGTTCGCGGGGCAAGGGGAAAGTTCAGGAAAAAGGCTTTGTAAAAGAAAAGCCCCAGCCCGGTAATGGCAAGAACCACCACCAATATATACAAGTGGAGTTTATTCAAGACTCAGCTTCTCTTGTGGGCACTGGGGTTGGACGGTGTGCTCCAGTGCAGGGTCCACCACTATTCCGCCCTTCATAAAGCTGCGCCCAATGAGGAGTTGGTACTTGAAGCGGCTTCGATCGACCAGGTTGACTTCCGCTTCCTTGTAAAAATTTCCCACACAGACGCCCATCAGGACCACGGGACGCTTTTGTCTGGGCGCGCCGTTCCGCTTGATTTTGGCTAAGCGGATCAATTTTCGTTCGAGATTGAAGGTCTTTCCATCAGAGTCGGTCACCTGAAACCGCACCCATGTTTCTCCGTCACGAGCAAACTCCGTCAAAACCTTCACGTTCAAAGACGAATTGTCCGCACCGGTATCCAGCTTAGCAGGAATCTTAATCTCTCCCGGATAGACTAGGGCGTTTTCAATAAATCCCATTACTTGTTTAGACTCTGCATCCACAGTTTTGACAAACCCGAATATAAGGACCATGCAAAACAATAAACAAAAGCCTTTCATGCTTCCTCCGACGTGTAAGAGCGTTCGGTATATATCTGGTCGGGACCTTTGTCAATTGCCCCGATCAAGGTGTGATTTGACGTTTCATGATTTTTGGGGGCGCGACTAATCTCCGTTTTTGCATAACCGGTCATAATTGATTAACGACCGGAAACGTTGTCAGGGCTGTCCGTCTTTGATAACATTATGCCTTCAATAGGTTTAACGCTGCCCATTCGGAACGTCAATCCCCTTGGGCAGTCGCGTGGCCGCCGTATGCCGGTGTCTGACAATTACGCGGCGACCCTGTTCCCACTGGTATTTTTCGCACTTGAATTCGATCAAGGAGGCATTGCCATGAACAAGAAAGTAATCGCGGCCTTGGTAGCAATTGGTGTCTATCTGATTATTCTTGCTCAAAACACCGAAATCGTGACCGTGAAACTCCTCTTTTGGGAAGCATCCATGTCTCGAATAATTCTTATGACAATAACAGGCATGATAGGCTTCATAATAGGTTACCTGTTCGCCAGATTCTCCGGCGGACGGCACGGCGAAGCATCCGCAAGCATTCACAAAGCCGAGTAGTTCTAATGGCCTGCGATGGGGGCTGGAAGGCCCACCCTCGGAGGACAACCATTTACCACCAGCGCTTCCGCTTGAAATAGACCAGCATCGCAAAGACCATACAAAGCGCTATGGAAATGACCCACGCATAGCCGTAACGCCACTCATATTCCGGCATGGACTTGAAGTTCATCCCGTACCAGCCGACCAGAAAGGTCAGGGGAATGAACAGGGTGGCAATGATGGTAAGGACTTTCATAATCTCGTTGAGCCGGTAGCTTATACTGGACAGATAAATATCCAACATACCGGAAATTATGTCACGGGAAGTTTCCATTGTGTCAATAACGTGAATGGTGTGATCGTAAACGTCTCTGAGATACGGCATCGTAAGGCTCTTGATTAGAGGCGATTCCCCATCCAGCAACCGGTTGATCACCTCTCGCAGAGGCCACACCGATTTTCGCATAAAGATCATGTAGGTCTTCAATTTGTGAATTGTTTGGAGGGTGTCCGGCGCAGGGGCTTTGACGAGTTCTTCTTCCAGAAATTCCAGCTTTTCGCCCAGCTTCTCCAGCAAAACAAAATAATTGTCTACCACGCTGTCCAGCAGGGCGTATGCCAGGTAGTCCGGCCCACCTTTTCTTATCCGTCCTTTGGAGGCTCTGATTCGTTCACGAATGGGATCGAAGAGGTCCTCTCGATTTTCTTGAAAACTGATGAGATAGTTCGATCCCAGAATCAGGCTGATCTGCTCGGAGTTTATCTCTCCCTTCCCTTCATCGAATTCGAGCACCCGGAAAACGATGAAGAGGTAATCTTCGAGGTCCTCCGCCTTTGGGCGCTGGGTTGTATTTGCTATGTCCTCCATGATCAATGGATGCAGATTGAAGAGATGGCCGATATTTTCAATAACTTTCAGATCGTGAACGCCGTCGATGTTTATCCATGTGACAGTCGGTTTGTCGAGGAAGGTGTGAAGCTCATTGATATTTGTTACCTCTGACTCAACCGCGTTTGCTTCGTCGTAGTCAATAACGGAAATCCGAACTTTTTCCGTTCGTTCCTTCCCAACGTGGACCACAGTGCCCGGAGGCAGGCCTGATTTCCGTGCTCGTTTTTTGGTTGCGGCTCGAAAACGGCTCCCCAAGCCTGGTCCGTAAACTCTGGCGTTACCTTGACTCCTCTGTCGGCTCATTAAGCCCCCTCGCCGGCGTCGGCGTTGTCTTCTTGTCGGCCCAGGTTATCCTGAAATAGCATTCTTATCAGCTAAATTCCGCATCGTTTCCGGGTCATTCTTACAAAAAAGGGATGAAATCAGTAATGATGGTTGTCCATCCATTCCTGTGCCGCGAGAGACCAGGGAGTCACAGGAGTCGGGTAATCCTTGCCGCACCGTACGTCAACCACGAACGGCCGCTCTGCCTCCAATGCGGCCTTGAAAGCAGAATCCAGGGCTTCAGGCGCTTCCACGGTGACGCCTTCCGCTCCCAGCGAACGGGCGAATCCCGCCCAATCATGAATGGGAAGAGATGTCAGCGCGGCTGGTCCCGGACCCTGTTTCTTCGCGCGAAGGTAGACGTTCCCGAGGGCTCCATTGTTCACAACGACCCAAATAACCGGGACATTAAATCGCGCGGCTGTCTGGATTTCCATCCCGTGCATGAGCATGCAGCCGTCGCCGGTTATCACGACGCAAGGCAGTTCGGGCCTTGCCAATTTGGCGCCGATGCCCGCGGGAATTGCCCAGCCCATGGGGCCCAAATTTGTCGCTGAGATATAATGTTTTGGAGCGTACGCTTTCCAGTAATGGCCGGCAAAGGCCCGATGCGCCCCGGAATCCACTAGAGCTACCGTATCGCGAGGCATTACGTCTCGAAGTGCAGTTATCACCCGAGCCGGATGAATAGGCACCTTGTCGCTGGAACAGTTCTCCTCATCGTAGAGCAGGGGGCCTGAAGCGCGAACTGTCTCCATCCATTTCTGCCGATCCGTTTTGCCGGCATCGAGCCACCGAAGCAGATCATTGCCTGCGTTAATGAGTGATTGTATCGCCTTACCGCAGTCTCCGACAGCGGCCACATCCACAGGGTAGTTTTTGGCTATGGCCGCGGCGTCCACATCTACCTGGACAATCCCGCGAGTCGGCCTCATGGCTTCATTCCAATACATCGTGTCGCGCTGATTGAGTCCGGAACCCAAGACCAACAGGATGTCCACCGGCCCGAGTAACAGTTCGGTTGCGTGGCGGGTACCCGCGTATCCGAATACTCCAAACGAAAGCGGATGATCCTCCGGGAGCACGCCTTTTGCCCGGAGCGTCGTTGCCACAGGAATGTGGAACTGTTCCGCGAACTTTTGCAAATCCTTGCTGCATTGAGACGCCTCGACGCCCTGACCTGCAAGAATAGCCACTCTAGTGGCACATTCCTCGAATTTTCCCCCTGGGACAAGGAGATCCCAGAACCCCGCGAAAGCTTCTTCGTCCAGATAAGAGTGCCGGTACAAGGTGGGAAAGACCGGATTGTACTGCGTGCTGATATCTGCTGTTTGGATGTTTCTGGGGATACTGAGATGGGCCGGCGCACTCCGGGGAGCCAGCGTACTGGCCAGTGCGCTGCGCAGGTGATGATCCAGCAGACCTGCGTCCTCAACCTCCATGGAATAGGCTGTGACAGATCTCAATGTTTCGATGTCGTTGAGTCCGGAAGCGCTCGCGTCCTGAAATCCGCCTCTTCCCTCCCAATTCGTGGGGACTTCTCCGCTTATCAGCAGGACCGCCGACCGGTCGGAAAGCGCCGTTGCCATAGCAGTGACGGTATTTGTGACACCCGGCCCCCCAATGGCAAAACAGACTCCGAGACGCCCGGAAGCCCTGGCATAGCCGTCGGCCATGTAAGCAGCACCACCCTCGTGCGCCGCAACGATGGGCCGTATCGCGTTAGGATCTCCCAGTTCCGGATAGAAGGGATCAATAAGGCCTCCAGGGACCATGAACACATGCGTGATCCCCTCAGCTGCAATGGCACGCAAGATGTACTGAGTAGCTATCATTACAACCTCCTTGCACTCCGTGGGCTGCCTGATCCCGTCAAAATGGTTCACTGGCCCCTTCAGGCAGATCGCACTGGAAGCTCAAGAGAAGACAGCCTATCATCCCGTAAAAGCCTACCAGAGTGACTAATTCCACGAGATATGCTTTCCCCAATTCCTCGCTTGCTCGCTGGTACAAATCGTTTGGGATAGAGCGAGAACTGCACAGCGACTGCGCGACTTCCACTATGAGTCTTTCCCTCGGGTTGAGCAATCCCGGAGATGCTTGGGAACGAATAATCTCGATGGTTTCACTGGAGAGCCCTTCTTTTCGCGCGAACGGCTCATGCATGACCCACTCGAACGCGGCGCCCAAGAACCGTGCAGTCGTCAGTATTGCCAGTTCCCGCTCTTTGCCTGGCAGGTTTCCCCGAAATCGCAGAAGCTCTCCCAGGTCCGCCACTTTCTCGGCCAAGTCCGGGGTGTGCATGAGAACGGCATACGGTCCCCGCACGTCTCCTCTTGGCCCTACGATCTTGTCCCAAATCCTCTGTGCGTCGGCAGAGAGGCTCGTCTTTGTCGGCCGTTCCAGTCGCGTCATGACAATTCTCCACGAGCGTTATATGGTGATTCTCAAAAGTCTTGACGGTTTGCACTTGGAAACCAATGAATTTGGATCGTGTCTTGGGTGCCACTGCTGGCTTGTCCAGCAGTGTTGGCGCAGGAAGCACTGCTGGACAAGCCAGTCCCGCGTTGGCGGGACACCCACAAACGAACCCGTGCTTACTTTCGAGACATGCTATAGCAGTTGTCAGAAATAATATTCGATTATGAGAAGCACCTCTTGGAATTCGGTACGTCGCGGCCTCCGTGCCGGCACAGTTTTCGGTTACAAGTCAATCACGCCCCTGGCGTGACAGGGATCCCGGATCGCGGTCCGGGGCAGGCTCTGGCCCCCACCGGTTCTCTCAGAACCAGAGCTGTGCAAAAGGTCAAGAACTGTGGCACCTGGTATCTTTTCATTACTCCCGTGGCATGTGGATTGGGGAGATCCGTTGAATCAGCGTTCAATTAGCTGGACCTTTGATTTCAGAGCGTCTCAGTTCTCCGGCGAGATCAGATATCCTTGAGCCATGATTTGATGCGGGCATCTATCTGATCTCTAATTTCTCGGAATTTATTCAATTTTTCTTGTTCAGTTCCCCGAAACTCCGCCGGGTCCTCAATAGGCCAATACAGTCTGATGCTCGCTCCCGGGAAGACCGGGCATTCCGATTCCGCTCTCGCACACACGGTTATAAGAAACCCGAAATGAGTAGTTCCGAGGTACTGTTTCAGATCTTTGGTCTGATGTCCACTCAAGTCAAATCCGATCTCGTGCATCACCTGTTTGACAAGAGGATGTATTTCCGTGGGCTCAAGTCCCGCGCTGTAAGCCTCAAACCGGTCTCCCGCGTACTTTCTCAGGAAGGCTTCAGCCATCTGGCTCCTCGCGGAATTATGCGTGCAGAGAAATAATACTCTTGGTTTGTCCATCGCGAACTTCCATCCTCCTTTGCAGTTAACGGTCAAGGCAACCAAGCGCAGGGAACACCTGAGCAGGGGCTTCATCGTGCAATGGGACTTTTAACGAGGGGCAATTCTCAGGAAGCGTCCAGGACCTCCCGCACCTTGCGCGCGAGGGTCAAAGCCGTGAAAGGCTTTTGCAGGAAATTAACCCCGGGTTTCAAGACTCCATGGCGGACAATAGCGTTCTCCGTGTATCCTGAAACGTAAAGTACTTTCAATTCCGGATTTTGCTGGGTCAGGCGGCTGTAGAGAACACTGCCGTTAACCTTTGGCATGACTACATCTGTGAGCAATAGGTGAATCGGCCTGTTATATTGCTCAAACGACTTTGTGGCGTCTTCCGGATCGCCGGCTTCCAGCACATTGTAGCCAAGCATCTGAAGGATTTCACAAGTCATCTCCAGGACAGAGGGTTCGTCCTCGACCAGCAATATTGTCTCGCTGCCTCCATATTGGGTGAAGACTTCGCTGTCCTCGGGCCGAGCCTGTATCTCCTCTTCCAGCACAGGCCAATAAAGCTTTAGGGTCGTGCCGAGTCCGGGCTCGCTTCGGACTGCCACGTGGCCCCGATGCTGCTTGACTATACCATAGACCATGGACAGCCCAAGACCGCTGCCCGTCCCCTGGTCTTTGGTTGTGAAAAAAGGCTCGAAAATCCTTGAAACAGTCTCCGAATACATCCCGTGTCCCGTATCGCTCACAGCTATCATCACATAAGATCCCGGCGTGACGTCCGGGTAAATCCGAGCGTAACTCTCGTCAAGGGCTACATTGGAGGTTTCGATTATCAAGTCCCCTCCGTCCGGCATCGCATCTCGTGCGTTAGACGCAAGATTCATCAGAATCTGCTCGATCTGATCCCGGTCGGCCCGCACTTTCGCCAGTTCCGAATCGAGGATGGTAATCAAAGGAATGTGAGGCCCCAGAAGCTTCGTCAAGACCCCGTACGTTTCGGCGATTACCTGGTTTAGGTCTACCACCTTCACGTCAAGCACCTGTTTGCGACTAAAGGCCAACAGTTGCCGCGTGAGCCGTGCCGCTCTTTCGGCCCCTTGAAGTATTTGCTCGACTCTCTTGCGGTGGGATGAGTCGGATGGCATTTGCTGGAGCAGCAAATTCGAGTGACCCATGACAGCGGTCAAAGTGTTGTTGAAATCATGGGCGACCCCACCTGCCAAACGTCCCACAGCCTCCATCTTCTGGGCATGCCGAAGCTGGTCCTCCAATAGCTTGCGTTCGGTAATGTCCCTGACCACCGCGAGCAAACGATCACCGCCGCCTATGGCAGCGCGTTTAAGGTTAACTTCGACCCAAAAAGAGCGCCCTCTCTTGTCTTTGGCCATCCACTCAAAAAGCTGGGGTTCGCCTTGAGCGGCCCGCCTCATGAATTGGGACGCGTCTTTTTGAGTCCAAAGCGGTTCATCGGAAGTCAGATCTTGCCAAGTCAGTCGGCTTGCCTCTTCCGGGGCGTACCCGTAGATCTCGGACATTTTTTTGTTTACATCGAGAATCTCGAAGGTTCCCGCATCGTGCACGAAAATAGCGTCATTTGCCGCATCGAAGATCGCCCTGTAATTGGCTTCCGATTCTCGAAGCGCTTTATCCGACAATTGCCGTCCGGCCATTTCTTCGAGCAACTGTCTGTTTGCCACTCTCAGCTCTATAGTTCGAGTCTCTACATATTCTTCCAGTTCATCGTGAGCCTTCTGCAACTCTTCCGCGAATTTTTTTTGCAGGGTGATTTGCTCCTTCTCAGGGGTAAGATCCTGATAAAGGACCAGAATGTAGCGTCTGGAGCCCACCCTAAGCGAACGCAGGTGCATGCGCCCCCATCGTTGCCCAAGCCGCGTGTTCAGGGCCAGTTTCCTGGTGCGCGGTTTCCTGTCCGCGAATGTTATCTCCATCAAGTCTTGAACTTGCTGCGCCTGGGCGGGGTTGGGGAAAAAATTTCTCAGAGGCCGGCCCTGGACTCTGTCGGAGTCTTCAATAGTCTTGTCCCAGAATTCGTTGGCAAAGGCTACCGCGCAGGCATGGTCCACCAATAGAGCTGCCATGGGGAGACTGTCCAACAACTTGGTCAAGGCTCGGGCCTGAACCCCCCTAAGATCGAAACTTCCTGTTAGTGTGATGTTTCGGCTCAACAGGCCCGTAAGGTCAATGGTTTCCGTACCTAGACCCTCTGCCTGCTGGTCGCTTTCAACTTCCAGTGGTGGAACACTTGGCTCGGTCATTTGTTCACTTCCCGGTTGGCTCCGTGAACTACGACTTATGTGGGAAATCCGGGCAACGCACGGTTAGTGCATGGATCGGTCCCCCTGCATGCAATCGTCTCCATCCTTAATTCATATTAGGCAGCGGCTATCCCCCCATAATCGTTTCAGTCCCGCAATCGGGTTGGCCCCGCCACGGCCGGGCATGATTTACCCGAGCCGTATTAATCAAATCCAGCGTCTCGATCCTCGGATCGCGTCAATTAAGCATCCGGCCCTTTTTGCAGCACACCGCTTCCAAAGACGAAAGACTCGCTCTCCCGGCGGACTGCTGGTCTTACCAGGAGTTGAGCGCGCCGCATTTGGTCGGCTTGCCCCCACGATAGAAACACATGTGACCGGGTTGCCGGCTTCTAAGATATCAATTAAAACCCCTTCCAGGTGAAGCCTGGCTTCACAACCATTCTTATCCCCCCACTGAAGTCTTGTCAAGGCACAACTTCTCCGATGGATCTCCCGCTATGGCTGGGCCTGATAGGGCTTCCCGGGGTAACTGATGAGGAAATTGAAATGGGGGAACTGCCGCGGGAGCCTCATTCAATTGAATACCATCACGCCTATGGAAATTCGGTCCAGCCAGGAAGACAAGGGCCAGCCGAAACGTACGGTGATCCGCCGGTGTGCCAACTCGTATTCAACTACCTGTCCAGCAGTTCTCGAAAGCAATCACGCCTTAACGTGGGGGTGCCCCTGCCGGCTTGGCCAGCCGTGCAACCTTTTCTTGATTCCGGTCTTTGCCGTAATGATATTGCCTGATCCCTGTAAGGCGCACACAGTTTGGCACTGGCCTTGGGCAGTTTGTCAACCTCTCTCGGAGTCACGGCGCAATTTGAACAGATCCGCCTCTCGGCCGATAAGTACTAGAATATCACTAGGTTTAATTACGAAATCGGGGCCAGGAAGAAATACGAAACGTTCCGGTACCAGTTCCTTAACAGCAATGACGAAGACTCCGAATTTTTCGCGTACGTTCAGGTCCTGAAGAGTCCGTCCGTAAAACGAGTCAGGCGGTGCAACGTTCATGACTTCGAAGTCTTCCGCTAGAGGTATGAAATCCAACAGATTCGGATTTTTGATCTGTGCTGCAACTCGTCGCGCTGTTTCTCGCTCGGGGAAAATAGTTTCATTGGCCCCGATGGCGTGCAAAATCGTGGCATGATCCTCACTGACCGCTTTGGCCCGGATGCTTTTCAGGCCGAGACGTTTCAGGTGGAGGGTGCACAATATGCTGGCCTCCACGCTCTCTCCAAGGCTCACAACCGCCTCATCGAATTCGGAATTTACCACTTGCCTGAGAACAGAGAACTCCCTAGCGTCGGCTACAAGAGCGCGCTGCACATCGTCGGCTATCGCGTTGACTCGTTCCTCGCTGGTATCCAAGGCCAAGACGTCGCATTCGACTGCCAGAGCGCGAGCCAATGCATTCCCGAACTGCCCGAGCCCTACGACACAGATGAGTTTCCGGTGGCCCTTCATCCTATCATCACCTTTCCTTTGGGGTAGCTTATCTTAATGATATCTCTAGAAAACATCCACAGCGCCACCGTCAACGGTCCAGTTCTGCCGACAAACATTGTCGCGCAGATCCATAGCTTTCCTGTAATCGACAATTCAGGCGTCACACCGGTCGAAAGTCCCACTGTTCCGAACGCGGAAACCTGCTCAAAGATGAGGTCCAGCGCCGATACCCGGAGATGAGTCTGGGTGGACAGCATGATCAGAATCCCTATCACATTCCAAAATACCGCCAGCGCCAACAGGAAGTCCACTCTGTTGAGGACGTCCTGAGGTATTTGGCGGTCGAGCAAGCGAACTTCTTTTCTACCGCGGACGCTCGCTTTGAGGCGCGCAAGCCATATAGCGAATCCGGTAGTTTTTACTCCTCCAGCGCAGGAGGCCGGTGACCCACCGATAAACATGAGCATAACCAGGATAAACAATGATGCCGAGGGCATACGTCCAACATCCACCGTATTGAATCCTGCTGTCCTGGCGGTAACGGATTGAAATAGGGCATGCAGCAACTTGTCTGTCCAGTGAAGGTCCTCACCCAAACCACAAAAGAGGATGCCAACCCCGCCCCAGAAAAGCAGAAGAGCTGTTACAATGAGCACGACCCGAGCGTGAAAGGAAAATCGTGTAGCCGCAGAGAAGGACCTAGCCTTCATAATCACACGTGCATTGGTCCATATCTCGTGGAGCACCATATAGCCCAGGCCGCCCGACACTATGAGGATCATGATAACCAGTATGCTGCCCGCCGACCCACGAACTTCCACAAGATTCATCGTAAAAAGAGAAAACCCAGCGTTGCAGAAAGCCGAAATGGCGTGAAATACTGCAGAGAATGCCGCATTCGGGGCTTCCATGCGACCGAGAAACAACGCAAATAGGAGCGACGCTCCAGCTGCTTCCATCAGGAACGTAATCGCGAGTATGGTCCTGAAAGTGGAGCGGAATTCGGTGGCAAGGTCTTGTTGAAAAAATGACTCGCTCACTACAGCCTGGGATCTCAATGGTAGGCGTTGACCGGCAAGAATGAAAGCCAGAGCCGCAAGGGTCATTATTCCTAGACCGCCGATCTGTATAAGGGCAAGTATTACGGTTTGTCCAAAAAGAGTGAAGTCCTTCCCTGTATCCAGGACGGCTAGGCCAGTGACACACACCGCGGAAGTGGCTGTGAAAAGCGCATCCACAAATCTCATTTCTTCGGCCTTGTTATGAGACCATGGTAGCCAAAGGACTAAAGCGCCCAGCAATATGGCGCCTGCAAAGCTTCCCAGCAGCATGCTCTCAGGCGACGTTAGGACCCGCGCGGCGCCCTGTTTTATGTAGACTTCTATGGTGGCAAATGTAGGTTGCTTCATATCTTCCTTCGCATAATCCCTACGGGACGAAATACCATATATCAGGTTTTTCTCTACGGCAATTGGATTTGGGATCGCGAAGCGAGCGATGGACCGGTCCAGGCTTGGCAAAGATGATCAGTCGGTCGGTCGGAGTATTTTGGGATAGGATCGGCGGACCTTTTTGTCCCTTTGAGTCCAGCTCCACCGCCCAAATATGAGGTCAGGAGGGCGGGTTTTCTCGGCAGAACAAAACAGATGCCTCAAAGGGCCACGCTAAGGATTACGAGAACTCCCATTTTCATTTGGTTGCACGCGCGGCAATGTGCTGCATTTCAAGGAGAGGCTATACCAGTCCCATGCCCTTGAGAATAGACAGCATTATCGCCGCTGCCATGACCGATCCTATCTGGCCGCCGGTGTTGGCCCCCATGGCATGCATAAGCAGGTAGTTTTTCTTGTCATACAGTCGCCCCTGGTTCTGCACCACTCGGGCGGCCATCGGGTATGCCGAAATACCTGCTGCACCTATGAGGGGATTGATTTTTCCGCCCGAGAGGAAGCACATGAGCTTCCCGAACATTACGCCCGCCACAGTGTCGAGACAGATGGCCAGAAGGCCCAATCCGAAGATTTTGAGCGTCGCCACCTTCAGGAATGCATGGCCCTCCATGGTTCCGCCGATGGCAAGACCCAGAAACAGCGTGACCACGTTTGCAATCTCGTTTTCAGACGCGTTGGTCAAGCGGGTGACCACTCCACTCTCTTTGAGAAAGTTCCCCAGCATAATCATGCCCATAAGCGGAAGACCCTTGGGGGCGATCAAGCCTGTTACAACGGTCACAAGAATGGGAAACAGAATCCGGGTGTTCTTGGAAATGGTTCCTTGCACCATTTTCATATGAATGGTTCTTTCCCGCTGCGTTGTAAGTAACCTCATAATAGGCGGCTGAATAATGGGTACCAGCGACATATAGGAATAGGCCGCGACGGAAACCGCGGCCAAAAGGTGTGGTGCGTATTGAGTGGTGACATAAATCGCGGTCGGACCGTCGCATGCGCCTATGATCCCTATGCACACGGCTTCGGCTTGAGAAAATCCCAGTGCCAACGCAAGAAGCAGGGTCATAAAAATCCCAAACTGTCCAGCCGCACCTAGTAGCAGGATCTTCGGATTCTCCAGCAACGGGCTAAAATCCGTCATGGCTCCGATCCCCACGAAGATCAGCAGGGGAAATAATTCGGTGATGATTCCTGTGTCATAGAAGAACTTTAAGATACCCCCTTGCTCCATCAAATCGCCCAAGGGAATATTTACCAGGAGGCAGCCGAACCCGATAGGGACAAGCAAGAGAGGCTCGACGTCTTTCTTTATCGCCAGATAAAGCAGAACGCCTCCGATTATCATCATGATTATGTTAGGGAGCCCCTTAGCAGTGGCCAGGTAGGCAAATCCCTCACCCAGACCGGAAAGCGCAATAAGAATGCTCTCAATCATTTTGCCCCTCCTCCTTGGGAATTCCCGGCTGAAGGCGATTCCGGCACCGGTGGAAAGGCTTTCTTCAGGAGCATTATGCACAAGCTAAGAAACCAAAGAGTGAGGAGCGTCCCCCCCATACCCACTACCGTAACACTTATGCCGAAGACCCATTTGTCCATGAGTTCTCCCTGATAGACATAGAATGGTTTTGCACAAAAAACAGATCGCGATAATAGCAGGCCAGAAGTATTTTTCAATTGTCTTTTTTAATGCAGATGGTTCGCTATGGCGAACGTCCTTACCCAAGTCCCGGCCTTTTGAAACCAGTCGCCGGAAAGAGCCAAAAGCCTTGACCGGCAAATGCTGAAAATCTAGTATCATGTCGGCAAACCGGCGAAGCATCCCTACATTCAATCAGCGAGGTTTGCGAGTGCAACTTAGTTTGACGAGGTGCGATCAGTGACGCGGACGACAAGAATTACCGGTATTGCCCCTTCTGCTGCGGAGTTTATTAATCCGCTGAAGATGTTTCACGACCTCTTCTCCTATCGAGACATGATCAGGCAGTTTGCTTGGAGAGAAGTGGTCGGACGTTATAAGGGCACGTACTTAGGATTATTTTGGTCATTGCTGAATCCGTTGCTGACACTGGCTGTGTATACCGTGGTGTTCGGCGTCATCCTCAAGGCCAGGTTCGGGCCGGCCGCGGAAGCCGGAACAGGCCAGTTCGCCCTGGCACTCTTCTGCGGAATAATCATATACAACGTTTTCTCGGTATGCGCTTCCAAAGCCCCGTCAGCGATTTATGAGAACCCAAGCCTGGTGAAAAAAGTCGTTTTTCCGCTGGAGATCCTGCCTGTCGCCATATTGTTGGCAAGCATCGTCAATGCCGGCTTCGGCCTGGCCATCCTGATTCCCACGCTGCTCATCCTCTCCCCCGAGATATCGTCGACCATTTACATGTTCCCCCTGGTTCTGTTGCCGCTGTGTGCGCTGAGCCTGGGCGTGGCGTGGTTCCTGGCCTCTCTGGGAGTCTTTGTCAGGGACGTGGGGCAAGCCATCGTGATATTGCTTCAATTGCTTTTCTTCGCATCGCCCGTAATCTATCCGCTGTCTGCGGCACCCGGGATGTTTCGAGCGCTTCTCAGGCTAAACCCGCTCACCACTATTCTTGAGGATGCGCGACGCACCCTGATATGGGGCCAACCCATTGAATGGGGTTGGTGGTTCGCGGTGACAATCGTTTCGCTGGTGTTGATGCAGCTGGGGTATGTGTGGTTCATGAAGAGCAAGAGGGTCTTCGCAGACATTATATGACACAAGACCTTTGGTCGCAATTTAGCATGAGCAGCGGAATCCACTGATCCCTTGAGCGCACTAAACTTGATACCCAAGAAGACCCCGGGAATATCTTTGTGAAGGTCGAACTTGAGGAATGCAGAGGGACAGGGCGGTCATCGGAATCCGTGCACATGGAATAACAAGGAGGATCGGATATGGGATTGGTCGAAACAAATCTTTCAAACGGCATAGGCACTATTACTCTCAACAACCCTAAGAAACACAATTCCCTGAGTAAGGAACTGATCGACGACCTCTGTTGCGCTCTAGAAGACATGAAGAAACAGGGGGTCCGCGTGGTCATTCTCAGGGCGCCTGCCGGGTCAAAGGTTTTCTCGGCCGGACACGATGTGAACGAGTTGCCGCTGGACGGCAGGGACCCGTTGACGTACACCGACCCGCTTAGACTTGCCGTGAGGACCATGGAGCATTTTCCTGCACCGGTAATTGCCATGATCGAAGGGAGTGTGTGGGGTGGGGCCTGTGAACTCGTTATGAGTTGTGACATCATCATCGCTGCGGAAGATTCTACCTTTGCCATTACTCCCGCGAAACTCGGGGTTCCCTACAACATTTCAGGTGTCCAGAACCTAATTGTCACCGGAGGCACGCCGCTCTGCAAAGAGATGCTGTTTACCGCGGAGCCCTTTCCGGTAAAACGTTTGGTCGACGCGGAGGTCGTGAACCGTGCAGTTCCCGTCGAGCAACTGGAGTCTGTTGCCCGGAGCATAGCCGAGCAGATTTGCCGGAACTCACCCCTCGTCATTAGTCTTCTCAAAGAAGAAATTCGATTGCTGTCAACTTCTCATAACCTCAGCCCTGAGACTTTCGAAAGGGTGCAGAGCATGCGACGTCAGGTATACGACAGCCATGACTACAAGGAAGGAATAGGGGCGTTCTTTGAAAGACGGCCGGCGGTTTTTCAAGGAAAATGAAATTGCTCCCCACAGGAGGGCCAGGCACGGATAGTTTCGCGAGATATAGCAGTTCTCGAAAGCAGTAATCACGCATTAATTTGTGGGTGTCCCGCCAACGCGGGACTGGCTTGTCCCGCAGTGCGACTCCATTCGGAAAAAACCTTTGAGAATCACTAAGTATTAGCCGAAGCGGCCTGTTACGTACTCCATTGTCTTTTCGACCTTAGGATTTGTGAATATTCTCGAAGTCTCGCCGTATTCGATGAGCCTGCCCAAATACATGAAGGCGGTATTGTCAGAGACCCGCGCAGCTTGCTGCATATTGTGGGTCACTATTACGATGGTGTAGCGGCCGCGCAACTCATCGATCAAGTCCTCGATCTTTCCTGTGGCAACGGGGTCCAAAGCCGAGCATGGTTCATCCATCAGGAGCACGTCAGGTTCCCCGGCGATTGCCCGAGCAATACAGAGCCGCTGCTGCTGTCCGCCGGATAATCCCAGAGCATTCTCATGAAGGCGGTCTTTAACCTCGTCCCAAAGTGCGGCTGATTGAAGGGCGGTTACAGCGGTTTCCTGGAGGACTCGCTTGTCCCGGACCCCATCTACTCTCAGCGGATAGATAACGTTGTCAGCTATTGACATTGGGAACGGGTTCGGTTTCTGAAACACCATCCCCATGGACTTGCGCAAGCCTATTACGTCAACGGCAGGACTGTAGATGTCGGTCCCGTCCAGGAGAATCTTTCCCTTGGTGTGCAGGCCGTCTATCAGATCGTTCATTCGATTGATCGCCCTCAGGAGAGTTGACTTCCCGCAGCCGGAAGGTCCGATGAGAGCCGTAACCAGACCTTTCTCAACGGTCATGTTCGTATCGAAAAGGGCCTGCTGTTGACCGTACCAGAGATCGAATTGCTCAATGGAGAGCACGCGCCCGTGAGGACCTTCCTTAACGTGATAGACCGTGCCGTTGGAATTATCTTCCCTGATGGGCATCAGGATTCCTCCTAAAACTGTCCTATGGAAAACTTGCGTTTCAGGCGATTGCGAATCATTATCGACGCGGCGTTCATGGCGAACACCAAACTGATCAGCAAGAGCGTTGTCGTGTACACCATGGGTCTGGCCGCCTCGGAATTCCTCGATTGAAATCCCACGTCGTAAATATGAAATCCTAGGTGCATGAAACTCCGTTCCAGGTGTATATAGGGGAAGATTTGATCAATCGGTAATTCCGGAGCCATCTTGACCACGCCCACAAGCATCAGGGGCGCTACCTCGCCCGCGCCTCGTGCCATGGCCAGGATCAACCCGGTCATGATTCCGGGCATGGCCCTCGGGAGCACGATATATTTTATGGTCTGCCATTTGGAAGCGCCACAGGCCAAGGACCCTTCGCGCATAGATTGAGGCACAGCGGCAAGTGCCTCTTCGGTGGCCACGATGACTACCGGGACGGTCAAGAGGGCGAGGGTCAGGGAAGCCCACATTAGGCCTCCGGTGCCGTAAGTCGGTGTGGGGAGACGTTCGGGAAAAAAGAGTTGATCCAGGCTCCCTCCCAGCACGTAGGCGAAGAACCCAAGACCGAAGACCCCGTACACAATAGAAGGCACGCCCGCCAGGTTGTTCACACATATTCGGACGAGAGAAACCAACCGTCCCTGTTTGGCATACTCCCTCAAGTACAGCGCTGCTATGACTCCGAAAGGGGAAACGGATAGAGCCATGAGAACCGTCATGCAGAAAGTCCCGAAAATGGCCGGCATCACTCCGCCTTCGGTGTTTGCTTCACGCGGCTCTTGGCTAAGGAATTCCCACCAGCGCGATAGATACACTCCGGCCTTTTGCTGGAAAGTCAAGGTGTTGGCCTGATATACACGGACGATATCAGACAATTTGAATGTCTTTTCTTTTCCGCTCACGTCTGCCAGGGAAATGGTGTACTTCGCGTCCTTTTCTTTGATGCTTGCAGCTTCCGATGAAAGGTCCCGATACTGGGCGTCGAGTTTTTCGGACTCTTGCTTGAACTTTGACTCCGCCTGTTGATATTCAGGGCTCTTTTGGCCGTGGGCCAGTTCGACCTTTCTGAGCTTCAACCGGCCCTGTTCCAGGTAATAGTTCACCGCGGCGATTTCATTTCGTTCAATATCGTGGATGCGTTTCCGGCGATGGGCCGCAGCCTCTTGTTCCGCTTGGAGTTTGGCCAGGGAAAGGGAATTCACGTCTAAAACGGTTCCGTTAAGGTCAAGCTGCCGGATGGTGCCTATAAATGGCCCCCATTCAATCCGCTCAAAGAAAAACATGTCGGACGGCCGAGTGACCTTGTCTATTTCATACGCGGATACCCAGCGGAAATCCTGATTATATAGATCGAAATTGCCTGTCTTGTAGAGAAATCTACGAATAAGCCCTTTGTTGACCTCGATCTCCTTTCGAGCCGCTTCCGAGAGTGTTGCGATCAACTCCGGCCCAGGCCTGTACATCTCAGAGCGCGATAATTCTCCAGCGATCGTGGTGCCGTCGCGAAGCGTAGCCACTTCAATAGATTGCGGATAGAAGGTCAGTATGCCGTTGTACAAGATGAGGATCAGAAATGCGACTATCATCAAGATGCCGACGACCAGCGCGCCTCCGAAACCCCATAGAAAGGGCTCGCCTCTGGCCTTGAAATCCCAGACCAGGGACCTTCGAGGCACAATAGGCCCCCGATCAGCCACCTCTTCCGCTCCGTCGGGGCCTGGCTTCTCCGCGACAGGCCGTTTCGTAGCGTCTATCATGATGCCTGATTCAAGCGTCCTTGGTGTTTCGTCCAATGGCTCTGCAGCGGCTGCCGAAGCTCCATCCGCACCATCCTTCATTCCGAATTCCTTGTGTGGCCTCAGTGGCAAGGTTGCCCTCATGCCCTCATAGCTGCATCGCGCGTTTGCGGAACCTCAAGCGCACCAATTCCGCCACAGTGTTGATGACGAAGGTCATCCCAAACAGAACCAACCCCGTCAAAAAGAGCACCCGGTACAAGGTGCCATCTTTAGGCGCTTCAGGAAGTTCCACGGCAATATTTGCAGAGAGGGCCCGTAGTCCATTGAAAATATTAAGGTCTATCAGAGGCGTGTTCCCGGCGGACATCACGACTATCATGGTTTCGCCCACCGCACGTCCCATTCCAATCATAATCGCGGAAAAAACACCGCTCATTGCCGTGGGCAATATGATCCACATTGCGGTCTGCCAAGGGGTTGCGCCACATCCCAGGCTTGCCGCCCGCAGGTGATCCGGAACTGCGTTGAGCGCGTCTTCGGCCAGTGTGTAAATTATCGGGATGACCGCAAATCCCATGGCAAAGCCTACGATGAACGTATTCCGTTGAACGTACGTTGAAACCACCTCTCCTCGAGGGTCCACACCCATCGCTTCCAAAAAGAGAGCCAAAATGTAGGAAAGGCCTCCAATTACCGCGGCCAGGGCCATCCACCGTAGCAGGTCCAGGATCGCCGAATAAAGCGGGGGAAAATTGCGGAGATAGAGGCTGAAGCGCTGACCAAAAACCCGCGACGCGGCGAGACTCACGGCCACTGCCATTAACGGCAAAATGAGAATAAAGAGGAACGGCGCAGGACGTCCCGTGTCGCGATTGAGCCACGCCTGAAAATTGCCGTTGAAGAATACCTTCTCGAATAGGGGACCTGCCTGATAAGCCAACCACAGCGCTGCCCCCACAACAACGAACATCAAGAGGAATTTCGTCAATCCATGCAAGCGCAAGGCCAAGGATGGGGGCAGGAGTTGCCACAAATAGGCCGCCAGCACAAGTGATAGGGGCACAATAGCGAACACCAGCATTACCGAGCCGATCCAGTTCTCCACGAATGGAGCGAGCACAAGCGCGGCCACAAATCCAAGAACAACCGATGGAATGGACGCCATGACCTCCATAACGGGTTTGACTTTCCCGCGTGCGCTCTGTGGAAGGAACTCCGAGGTGTAAATTGCCGCCAACAAGGCAACGGGGACGGCAAACAGCAGCGAATAGAACGTGCCTTTCAATGTGCCGAAAATTAACGGAACGAGCGACAACTTAGGCTCGAACGCGTCCGTTGCTGCGGACGATTGCCAGGTATAGGTTGGTTGCGGGTAACCCTCATACCAGACTTTCCCGAAAAGAGTGTGCAGGGAGACTTCCGGATGAGGTATGTCAATGTCCCAGAAATTAACTTGCCCCCCTTGGCCCAAAAGCAGCAGGCCATTCAGTCGCGGCGCGAGAACTAGCCCATGTGGCGCCACGCCCTGCTGAGCGGTAAGTCGAAGCAGAGTCCTTTGGCTCGTGCCGTGGCGGACCCACACGCCTCCGCGAGCGTCCGCTGTGGCGAAGGTTTTTCCACGTGCTTCCGCTGCGAATCCAGTGACAGCCGCAATTTGTGGCTCGAGTTTGCGGGTCTGAACAAGAGAAAGCCCATCGGAAGAGGAGGCGCCTTTCTTCTCCAATAGAAAATATATGCTGAGCGACCCGTCCGATCCGCCTACAACCAAAGAGACGTCGCCGACGAGGAAACCCAAAGCGGTCAAACCCACGCCTGTTGGCAGCACATCCTGAGTGTCCACCAATTCAGGGTGATTCAGGTCCCTTGTGGCGAATCTGTAAATTCTGCCACTTTTCTCTGCAAAATAAACCTGGTCTCCCGCTTCAGTGACCGAAATCTGCGACACAACCGCGCCGGCCGGCAGCGCGGGAAGAATCGTCTTTGTAACGTCAGTCTTCACCTTCCTGGTAAAGAGGTTCAGCTTGGATTCGGCGATGTTCAAGCTTGCCACCCCTTGGCTGTCAAGAGCTACGAAGGTCCTCTTGGGCCTTTCGCCAAAGTCGGTCAAGCGATAGTTCAGCGCCACTATGGGACTGCCGGTTTCCGAGACAACTACCTGCTCATCCAGTTGCACTTCCACGGAGATCTTGCGAATCTGTTTTCCAGGGATCACTGAAAACACAGCCGAGCCGTCAGTACTGTCTTGGGAATCCAATGGCTTGAGGTCAGGTGGCGCCGGATCCGCGGGCAACAGATCGTTCTTGAAAATAATTCTCCCGAATCGGACGCTGCCGTCGGAAAACCCGAAGGCCGCGTTTGTAGTGTCGAGGGTCTGCGCAAAGGCCGTAACGGTCTTGCCTCCAAAATCGAAGCTCGGGGCTTTGAGGGCAGTACCGGTCCGTGCGTGCCAGGCAAGTATGGTTCCATCTCTGGTTATTCCAACGGCAACGGTCCGGTAATCGTCCATGCTCAAGCCAAGAGTCTCTTTAGGCTTTCCTTCAAAAGCGTAGTTCGAGGCGGATTCCAGGGAGCCACCTCTAAACAAAGGCGTTACCTCATACACAAGAAAAACCATCATTAAAAGAACCGCGGCAATTACCAGGACTCCGCCGATGGTTATCGTGCGGTCGGCGATGCGGTCTACAATTAACACCCAGCGGCGGGTCTGCTTTGGTCCTGCTCCTGCTGTATTCGCCATAAGTTGACGACTTTCCTCAATAGTTGCGATAATACGGATCTGCGTTCAAAACGAGAACGTCCCTGGTGTCCTCAAAGGCCCTTCTCACTTGATCGCTGTTTTGGCCAAAAGTCCGTCTGCCCAAGTCCCGGACAAGACATGGAAGCTGTCTTTCATGAAGTTTTTCTGACCTCTCCGGCTAAGAAATGTTCAATACTCTCGTTCATAAGGCTATGCGGTGACGCCCGGAAATTGAGACAGGCCCGACGCGGACATGGCTCCCTAAAAATCCTGCCGGCGCGGGACATCGGTGTCGGAGAAGGAAGCGGCTCCCAGACATGCTACTTCGATGCGTATCAACGTAGGGTATCTATATATGCATCACAACAGAACGATGGGCCATTTATGTTAGAGAATTGTTAGGACAGCAATAGAAGATTGTGAGACCCACCAAAGGCCTGTCTATGGCTAAATCGGCCAAATTTATCCGAAGAAACGGTCAATTATCTCATTTCCGAAAAACACATAGAATACGGCTGCCGCAGTCAGGAACGGTCCGAAGGGGATGGGGGTCGTGGAATCAATTCGCCTGGTCCACATGGATATGAGGGCTCCGATCGAGCCCATCAGTGAAGCGGAAAACATCACGAAGATCACGCCATACGGACCGGTGAAGGCACCAATCATGATCAACAGCTTCACATCCCCTCCGCCCAGCCCTTCTATTCCCCGAAGCCTTTCATAAATCAGTGCCGGCACATACAAAGCGACTCCTCCCAGGCCTGCCCCGAGGAGCGAGAACCTCCAGTCCACGCCGGGAACGTAACCCGCGGTGGCCGCAGCAATCCCAAGAACAATTCCGCTTAGAGATATTACGTCCGGGATGATCATGTGGTCCAGGTCAATCCAGAAGACGGCCATCATCGCGGTGCAAAATACAAAGAAAACCCCTAATTCTGCTGTCAGGTCCAGCTTCATGTAAAGGGCCAGGCCCAGACAGGCTGTCAATAACTCTACTAAAGGATATCTCCAAGAAATTCGGGCCCCGCAATCACGGCACCGCCCGCGAAGGAAAAGGAAGCTGACCACCGGTATGTTATCGTAAGGTCTAATGGGATGGCCGCAGTCAGGGCAATTTGAAGGGGGGTAAACGATCGACTTTCTTTCCGGGAGCCGTACAATAACCACATTCAAGAAACTGCCTATCGCGGCTCCAAACATAAAGATCGCCACCGCCCTGAAAAGATCTACGTCAAACTCCATGTGAAGTCCTGTGTTCGGAGCCAAAAGCCTTGTGGCGGCCGTCAACCTCCTCGGCCTGGGAAACCCCGGCATCTCCGATTTCCCGTGAGACCGCGCGGTAACCGAACCTATTTTGGATTATTATCGCTTCCTGCGGATCAGGCACGACCACCACCAAATCCTCATGTCCGATAGAGGTTAGCGAGAGGTTGCCCGGAAGCCTCCATTCCTTTTCCTCCCGCCAATCCTTGTCGCCTGATTTTTGTATCTGGAAGAAATACTGCCGGTCTTTCGGCAGTTCGCGCAGGGTTGCTTCCGTGCCATAAATGACGCGCCCCGCACCTAACTTGATCAACGCGTCCTTTCGGACAGCGATTCCGTACGGCTCGAAATTCCAACGAATCAAACCACGTCTCCATTGCACGATCGTAGAAAGCTCACCTGGAGGACATTCCGTAAGCGACACGACAGGGCACGAGCCTCGCGTCAATTTGTGGCTCCCCCGTATTAATTTTTCCTCAAGCATACGCTGAAGTGTGTCAAAAGCCGTGTGACAGGCTCCCGCTGCGGCGTCTATCAGGGAGCGGCAATACTCGGCAACGGTCTGGCCGGGCCACGGCCCCGGACATGAACGCGTATAGTGAATCAGGTAATGCTTCTTGTCGTTTAATTCTTCCAAAACAGGCCATCGGGGCTCTTTTGACCCATCACCCTCGCGACCTGACGGCTGAAGTGTATTTTTCGGGCCTCCCCGACTCCTGACGATGTTTTGGGTCTCATGTTCGTTGTGAGAAGAGACGCCTTCCGGTTGGAGCCGCACAACTTTGATCTTACGCCTGCGAGCAATCTCCAATATTGCCGCCATGTTGCCTCCAGGTCTGACTTCCCCGACCAAGAGGACCGAGCTTAAGGCCGCGACAACCTGATCACGCTCCCCAAGCCTGCTCACGTGAGGCGGAACGCGGCCGGGTGGAAATGATGAAATGAAGAGCGTCAGCGCCGGATGGAAAAGGTCGCCGTAGGCTGAGAGGAATTGCTCGGCTTTCGTTGGCGAGTCCATGACCGGCAGGACATCGTCGCAAGCCAAAATCACGGGAAAACCTTTTGCAAAGCAACTAACCAGGGAATAGGATAGGCTTCCGTAACTCGACACAACAGCCTTGCCAGGCTCCATCGCTGATCTGACCAGCTCCTTGGTCGCATTGACCCAGTGATCCTGCGGGGAAACCTTGCGAGACTTCCGAGAGTTGAGGACAGCGCACGCGGTGAGGTCGAGCAACGTCCGGTCTCCCTTCGCGAAGAACACCGGAGGCACTTGGTGTAGTGCGGACCCCGGGGGATTAAGCCCGTCGCGAGCCACCACAAACACTCCGCTGTTTAGCCATTTGATGGCCGTCGCCCTCGCATCCCGCAAAGTGCTCGTCGTGAAAGCACGCGGGGATTGGGGGACCCCCGCTCCTTGGAACGCGCAGGCTAGACCCTCCAAGGCTTCGCTGTTACAGTGAATGTCGAAATTAGGCACACGAGATATGATTAGTGATCTGACACGCGCGTCCAACTCTTTACGACGTGAAAGAATGGCCGCGGTGAACAGAGCTGCCGGGAGATGCTCCGGGCTCAAGAATCGCCTTCCAGTCTGGTCTTTCCCTGGGTTAGGATGGCCCACTGCCTCGGCTCACGTTCATCTGGCTTACCCGACAGGATCGTCCGCGGGTCCAGATGCAGACGGCTTAGATCAGCGTTTGGAATCCATAGGATTCCTTTTCTTAAAGAAGAAAAAGCTGTTTGAGTGCAGCCCGGCCATAAACTCCACGCCTTTTCTCCTTCGCTTGTTGGCTGTGAGCCTTTCCTTCAGACGAAATCTCGGTTTTGTGTGCCTCATCTCGACTGTTCCACGTCTCACGGGGGCATAGTCAGCCAGGTAACCGTTCTCCTGGGCAGCCATAAGGGCTCGGAATCACAATGGGGTAGGTCCGGAGGACGAGAAAGCCTCCCATGCCGGACTCACCGGGCATAGAGCCCCCTCAAGTCCTGAGAACGATCACGTTAGCCGAGCAATTCCGTGAGGTCATCCTCCACAGCGTAGACGGAGCCGTCCCTATCGGTATAAAGGCTTATCTTGTCCGTAATGTTGTACTTCGCTTCGGAAAGCACTACCACGCGGCCTTTGGATTTTTCCAGAGCCTCTGTCTCCGCCTGTGTGGCCTTCCATGGAATTTCGTCCTGATCCAGAACGTAATTACCGTTCCAATGGGTATTGTAAGATGTGCCGGTTTTCTTGAAAAGATCTTTCGTCGTGTGCCAACCTTCTGATTCTACCACGGGCATCAGGTCTTCCTGCGCGCGAATCGGTATTACCAGAAGCAGCTTTTGCGTGGGCTGTTTCATCCTGACTCCAATATCGGACTTGAAATCCGATTGATAGCATATTTAGGGCGTCTCCGGTAGCTCGGGGTGCCCCTTCACTTTACCATCTAGTCACGGGCCGGTTCTACTTGCGGCGCCGTGCGCACTCCGTTCAAAATCCCCCCAAACGTCTTTGGAGACGCAGAGAAAGCTACTCTCACTCTGCCTTTATTAAAGGGGAGCAGGGGGATTGACCCCGCGTAAGAGAAGACTTGCCCTGCACTACAATAGGTTTTCATGGCAAGGTCATGGACAGGGCCTGATGGGTTTTCCCGAGGGCCGGCAATTCCCTGCCTTCAAACCGTACTCTGATGCCGCCGGCGTTGCTCGTCTGGACTGAAAAGCTCTGTTTTGCCGTGAAAATCTGGATATCCCCGGGGGCCATCATCAGTTCTTCGGCCGGGCCGTTGTCCGGTTCAACTCGGATCCAGGTATTTGCAAAAGCCTTGATTTCCAGAACCTTCTTCCCGGCCTGCGCGGGGGCCGGATCGCCGAAAGCGGTATCATCATTGATTTGATCGGTCTCTATGCGAGCTGTAGACTCGGTGAATCCTCGCGGCTGCGCGGTCGTAACTTTAGGCCGGGCTGCCTCGTGGCCGTCATCTGAAAGGATCAGTCGAGTCACCCCGGTAAGAACTAAGATGCTCAGCGAGACCACTCCGAGCGCGGTCAGCACAACCGTAAACCATCTGGTGGAAACGAACGATCGTGACGAAGTCTTTTGATGGAAAACAGGGTGCTCCTCTTCTGAGTAGTCGGGCATCTCTCCATCTTTGGTAAAAGCCTCGAAACGCTTGACAGTTTCCTCCGGATTCAGCCCCAATTCTTGGACATAAGACCTTATGAAGCCTTTCACGAATACACGCGGAGGGAGCAGATCGTAACGATCCTTTTCGAGAAAGTCGAGATTTGATGCCGGAATTTTTGTGCCGACAGCAATGTCCTCGAGAGATTTCCCTTTCTCTTCGCGAAGGCTCTTGAGGTACGCTCCAAAGGATTCCATCTTCTCCGGAAAACCTTTTGTGCCAATGGGACTTTCCGCTTGTTAAGCGCGCGGATCTGTGTGAAATTCGTCAGTGTTCCCCCGACAGCACCGGCCCATGTGAACCTTCCATAACCGAATCCTGTGGAACCTTGGCCTCCCAGTGGCCGAGAGCAATCACGGGGGAAACTCTGGACTTCGATTACCATTCCGAGACCCGATGATCAAGAGTTTATTCAAGTTCGGATCTCATTGATGCCCAAGCGCTTTCAAGACAACCTGGAACGATATCCTGGAGTATTGGCGGCCTTATTTCTATGCTCCGGCATAATTGTGGCTTCTCGCGCCGATCTGCCCCTGTCGGTTTGGTTCCTCGCCGCGCTGCTTCCAATCCTGCCCCTAGTCCTTGTCGCGCAGAGAGCCGAGAAAAAACCGCTGCTATGGTGCGCAGTGGGGGCTCTTTTTTTCGTCTTGGGCCTATGTTTGACGACCGAGCGACTCAATCCGCGCGAAGGCATTGAACCTTCGGTGCAAAAGTGCGTGATCCACGCCACCGTTGCCAAGACCTGGGCTAGAGGACCCGATTTTCGGACGCTCCTGGTGTACTCGGGCAGGAATGTTACTCAGGGAACGTCGCTGCCGGGCGCCGGCAGGCTCTTGATCAGACATAACAAGGTCCCCTTGTGCGCCGGTGACAGAATAGCCTTCCAGAGCCGAATACGCACACCCCTAAACAGGGGTAATCCAGGTGAGTACGACTGGGAGACTGACTGCAAGAATGAGGGCATACTTTGGCTCGCCTCGGTCCGAGGAGAAGATTCCGTAGCAGTACTTAAAAGGGGATCTTCGTTCCTGCCCGGGGCGATCCTGTTCCGGGCGCGGGAAGCCATGGCTGGCTTCTTGGAAACCCATTCAGGAAGGTTCCTTGGCGAAAGTTCGGCAAAGCCTGTGAAGGGTATCCTGAAAGGCATTATCGTCGGAGACATGGGAGACATAGATCCGGACTTGAACCGAGACTTCGTGGATTCCGGGCTGGTACATGCTCTCTCTGCCTCGGGCTTGCACGTTGCTATAGTGGCATTTCTCACTCTTATGCTGGTAAAGGTTGGCGTGAGGGCCGTGCCGTCTGTCCTCCTTTGGCTTCCTTTGCGAAAGCTCGCGGCCCTAGCTTGCATCCCCGCGGTGGTAACTTACTGCCTTCTGGTTGGAGCGCGTGTTCCCGCGGTGCGGTCCATGATCATGGGGCTGGTAGTTGCTACGGCCATATTGCTGGACAAGAAGTGGCACTCCTTCAACTCCCTGGCTCTCGCGGGGATTATCATCCTGCTTATTTATCCTCTGTCGCTTTTCACTCCAAGCTTTCAGCTCTCATTCGCGTCGGTCGCGGGAATTCTTCTGATGGTTTCTCCGGTCATGAGTCGGTTGTACGGCAAGGACTCGGAAAGCACCCTTGACTCAGTGGACGCGGAGGGTGGAAGGCACGAGGGTCTCGGCAGATTGTTGCACGGTCTGCGACCATTAACAGCGGTTGCGTTGACTTCCGCCGCCGCGACGATAGCGGTCTTGCCTTTCCTGGTCCAGACGTTCCATTCGTTTCCGGTCTATACCGTGTTCGCCAATCTTGCCAGCGATTTCATGATAACGGGTGCTTTGTCTATTGGCTTGCTTGCCACTGCCGTCGGAGTAGGCCTTCCGGAGGTGGGGTCGTGGGTTTTGGCGCCGGCAGCCTTTTTGACCTTAATGATAATCAAGATTGCGTCTTTTTTTTCGGCCCTGCCCGGCAGCACGGTTTTGATACCGCATATGGGAACCACGGAATTTGTTGTTGCCACTGGAATAGCCTTTTTTATGCTGTGGTACGTAAGAGGACCTCTCGGAAGGAAGTACCATGTGATTTCTGCGTCAGGCCTTGCTTTGGTCGCTGTCGTCGCAATTCCGCCATGGGTCGGTCCGGACGCTGATCTCGAGGTGCGCTTCTTAAACGTGGGCAAAGGGGATGCTGCCTTTGTTCGAGCGCCGGGCACCAGAGGATTGCTGATAGACGGGGGGGTGGCGAACGAGCACTTTGACTGCGGCAGGAGCATAGTGGCGCCGTTTCTCAAATGGAACGGGAATCGGTCCTTGGACGGGATTTTGATCAGTCATCCTCAGATGGACCATATGGGCGGAGTGCTTGCTGTGATAGGTCGAATGCCCCCCTCTCGCGTTTGGTGGAACCCGGTTGATGTTCAATCCAGTTACCTCGATGCGATAGTGGCCGCGGCCCGAGCGGAAGGCGCGATGATCTTGCCGGCCGACAGGCATCAAGAGCCGGTACGTCTGGGTGGAGCCACGCTGCGTTTCCTGAACCGATCATGTCCGCGAGGGAAAGGCCGGATGTCCCATTATGAGGTAAACGATGCTTCTGTGGTTTGCAGAGTGGAATATGGTGATGTCTCTTTTCTTTTCACGGGTGACATCGAGAGGGAAGGCGAACGGGAGCTTCTTGCGGCCGGCGTGCCTCTCGCCGCGACGGTACTCAAGGTTGCCCATCACGGGGGCAAAACCTCTACCAACAGAGATTTCCTAGAAGCGGTTCGTCCCAAGATAGCGGTCATTTCTTGCGACGGCGCGGATCTCGGTGCGTTCCCTAACCAACAAGTCGTGGAACGCCTTGCATCCGCGGGGGTTCAGATATTCATTACCGGCCGAGACGGCGCTGTCACTGTCAGGACTGACGGCAGGGACCTGCGGTACGAGGTCGGCCGTGCCGGCAAGGGAAAAAGAAAAGAGGAACACAGTGAGCCCTTCGCATTCTCAATCATGAAACGGCAGCACGCAACCGCTGCGACCTGGCCGCTCAACTGAACGGACACTGCCTCCGCGATTTCAGATAGCTTGACAATTTATGAACGGAGTATAATAAGACCTCCTCTTGGTCGACGAGCATTGGGAGGACCATGCGCGAGAGTGGCGGAATTTGGCAGACGCACCGGACTTAGGATCCGGCGGGGCAACCCATGGGGGTTCGAGTCCCCCCTCTCGCACCACAACTCTCCGAACGCACCTTTGTATCACCGTAAGTTACGGGCCTGTCCCTTCCATTCGATCTTGATTTAAGGCTTCTGCAGCGATTTCTCGCAACAAGACCTTGCTAAACCGCGGCCGGAGAATCACATTTTGATTAGACCTGGCGCGGACACGGCCATGTCGAGTCGTAGCCGGGCCCCTTGAGGCCGAAAGGGGCTCGGATCGGTAAATTGGAGGTATGAAGTTATGAGAAATATTCTTATTGCCATAGCCGTCGGCGTCACATTGGCATTGGCTATGGTCCCGAGTCTTTCCTGGGCACAGTACTACTACCCGTATTATTACTACCCGGGCACTCCACCCCCCCCGGCTTATCAGCCGAATCAAGGCCCTGGTAATCCTTTCCTGTACAGGTTGGCCCCTAATCCTCGCGTCTACCGCCAATGGAACAATCAAATTCGAATTTGGGATTTCCAGGAATACCAAAGAAGCCCCCTCAATCCGGAGAGTTCTTTGGAATACATGCTCAGGACCTTTTGATAATTCCCGCGATCCACTGACACAAAAGCCTCTTGCCCAAAAATAGGCTAGAGGTATGGCGCGTCCTGTAATATACGTTGTTGGAAAGGGTCGCCCCGAGTAGAGTTCCAAATCCGGCTGAGGTTACTATAAAATGGAGCTGTTTTACCTTCTTCTTGCGGCTATTGCAGGCGCTTGCGCGCCCACTCAGGCCGGGATAAACTCCCAACTCCGTATATTAATTGAAGATCCGGTTCTGGCTGCTCTCATTTCATTCGCTGTGGGAACGACAGGTCTTTTGATTTATGCCCTTGTCGTTCGCCTGCCCTGGCCTGCCATGCAGACACTGGTGCAGCTCCCGTGGTGGTTGTGGTCAGGCGGGCTGCTTGGGGCCTTTATCGTGGCCGTTACCATTGTTCTCGTCCCCAAGCTCGGAGCCGCGACATTGATGGCATGCATGATTGCCGGCCAGATGGTTGCCTCATTGCTCCTCGACCACTATGGCATCGTCGGGTACTCCGAACACCCCGCGTCCATTTGGAGGGTCTTGGGAGTAGCATTGGTCGTATCAGGGGTAGTAATCATAAAGAGGTTCTAACACCACCGGGAACAGGCTGCCCGAAGGCTCCGCGAAGGGACGAACATATTACTTTCAGTGGGACAATCGGCCACGGGGCCAGGGGGCGACCAGATGCCCGCAGCGCGCGGTATCATGAGAGGAGAATCCGTGAAAACCACAGTGATTGTCTGGATCTTAGTTTTTCTCTTCGCGCCCCTTGGTATGGTTCCCGGCCTGGCCGAAGAGGGCCGACAGGTTCCAGGGGCTGCTGCTCCTCAACCGGAGAATTCCAAGCAGCCCACTCTGACGAAATCTTATGAAGTTGCGCCTGGCAAGCGGTTCAAAATCATGTTGGAATCTAACCGAACGACAGGGTATCAGTGGCGATTGGCAGGGGCTTTGGATCAGAAAGTGGTCAAATTGATAGGCTCCGCGTACCAGTCGCCCGAGGCGAAACTTCCGGGAGCAGGAGGCAAGGAAATCTGGACATTTCAGGCAGTCGGCCGCGGAAGGACTGAAATTTCCATGCAATACATCCGTACGTGGGAGAAGGGGAAGCCGCCCGCGCGGACTGCCAGATTTTCGGTCGTGGTCAAATAGCAAATCATATCAGTGACCTCGTCATTCTACAGCATCTGCTTAATTGACATTATCTTGCGGGGTAATGTGACCAAAGAAGATCCCCTCAGGCCGTACCGAAGCAAACGAGACTTTTCCCATACCCCGGAACCCAAGGGCGGCAAACCAAGACCCGCCCGAAAACATCCTCGTTTTGTTATCCACAAGCATCAAGCCAGAAATCTGCATTACGATCTCCGCCTGGAAGTAGATGGCGTGTTGAAGTCCTGGGCAGTCCCGAAAGGCCCTTCGACAGACCCACGAGTCAAGAGACTTGCAGTGGTCACGGAAGACCACGCCCTGGAATACATCGATTTCGAAGGTGCAATCCCTGAAGGAGATTACGGCGCGGGCGCAACAATAGTCTGGGACGCTGGGACTTACAAGAATATGAGTGAAAAGGATGGCTTAGTCGTTGCCATGGAAGACGCGATCGACCGCGGGCACGTAAGCGTCTGGTTGGATGGGAATAAACTAAAAGGAGGATTTGCTCTTAAACGCTTCGGAACAGGCAAGCAGGATCAGTGGCTGCTTATAAAGATGAAGGATGAACATGCCGACCCGGACAACGATCCGGTGGCTTCTCGGCCCGAGTCGGTCCTCAGCGGGAAAACCGTTGAAGAACTGACCGAGCAGGCTAAGCTTGGGCAGACGAACAGGAAAGTCAATAAGAGACCCAAGAGGTAGCCGAGGGCAGCTGACCGCGTAGACAGGCAAGCGTCAATGGCCCGATTCCGGGCAGGCCCCTCAAGTAGGCAACGCGCTCAAGCGAATTGTCTCCTTGGCAAAACGCTTGCCTCAACCGGCTCACTTGTGGACACGATGGGTTTCCGATAGATCCTGTACCGGTTGTGAAACTTGCCTCCCGTTTCGACAACAAACTGGTTGATGGACGCGTTATCTTCCAGGGTCCATCCGAATTCCAAGTATCGATATTCCGGTCGGCCTCGGAGGACCTTCACCATCTGGTCGAAAACCACTACAGGGAAACCGAGTTTCTGATAAGGTTTCTTCACGCCAAACAGGGCCCCGCGAACACCGTTTATCCCGTTTTTGCTAAAAAGCATGTGGTATAGGCCGCGCAGGCCTATTTTCCCGTTAAAGAGCCTGAGAAGAGGATTGATATCGGGGATCATCATTACCACCGCCGCAGGTTCATCCCCGTGATAGAAAAAGACGACCAACTCCTCATCCAAAATACGGACGAGATTCTTCCCCGCTTCTTGCATTTCTTCGGCTGTCATCGGGACAAAACCCCAGTTCTCCGACCACGCGGACAGGTATATGTCCCCGATCAGCGCCATCTCGGCCTCGAAATCCTTTTTCCTGCCCTGCCTAATCTGTACATTTGTTTTCCTCTTTACGCGATTGGCAAGGCGTTCCAAACGGTCGCTGGCCCGGTCCGGGTGGGTATCGACCACCAGAGACAGCAGGTCCTTCAGGAAAGTCAATAGGTCCTTTTCTTTACGAAATCCGCACGATTCTATCAAGCTCGCGTAGTACGGAGGGTTGTAAGGCAGCATAATCCGTGGTGGATGTTCAAAACCTTCTACCAGGAGCCCGCATTCGTAATTCGTTGACGGGTTCAGCGGACCGCGGAGAAACGTCATGCCCTGATCGCCCGCCCACCGCTCTACTGCCGAAAACAGAGCGGCCGCTGCGTCCGGATCATCGCGGCACTCGAAAAACCCCCAGGCTGCGGCCTTCTCTTTATGGTACTCGTTGTGATTGCCGTCAATTATTCCCGCTATCCTCCCCACCACTGTTGAGCCTCGATAAGCCAGAAAAAGCGCCTGCTGCGAAAAACGCCAAAACGGATGTCGCCGGGTGTCCAACAGACGCCGGACTTCACGCTTGAGAGGCGGCGCCCATTTTTTGTCACCGGCATAGATTTGCCACGGCAAGTCTATGAATTCCTTCAGATCTGCGTTGGACGAGACTGGAGAAACGTCCACTCCGGACATGTACTGGAATCCTCCGTGGTGGCCGAAAGGTGTTGCGGAAAGTTGCGTCGACATTGCGGCCGCGCGGTCGGGAAACAACATCAGGTTCCTGCATCGCTTTCGGTGCGCGCCGACCGTAGTCGTTACCGGCATTTTTTACCGTGGCCTGTTTTAGGGCCTCTATTTGTTCAATTACTATTATTACGCGCGTTGGCGTCTGACAATCTAAAATCACCCACGCGGTCGTGGGAGCGATGGTGCTGACCATGAAGACTCAAGCGTCCTCATCCATTCCGGTAACCCATTCGAGATTCGCGCCCGCCAACCTCGTCCCGACAAGCGATGCTCCTTCCAGCTTCGCGCCGATGAGATTCACCTCGTTCAGGATGGCTTCAAACAGGTTCGCGCCGGTCAGATTTGCTCCGCAAAGATTGGCTTTTGTCAGGTTGGCTTCGGACAGGTTGACCATAGCCAGGTGAGCCCACGCCAGATCCGCGGAGCCCAAATTACAATCGGAGAGATCGGCTCCCGATAGATTGACCTTCCTCAGACTGGTTCCGTACAATTCAGCGGAAGTCAGTTTCGCTCCAGGCAAATATGCCCCGGTCAAGTCCGCGCCGGACAAATTAGCCTTGGTCAAATCCGCAAGGGCAAGCCGCGCGCCCGGCAGTCTGGCATTTGCCAGATTCACGCCGATCAGATCAGACTCGGACAAGTCCACGTCCAAGCTCACCGCCCATTCGATAAGGGCGGCCAAGGACTGGGCTTTTCCGCTGAAAATTATCGCGTTCGTGAACCTGTTTTGTATGTGTAATCGTCTGCCGGTGTCCATCAAGCCGGTGCCCCCTGGGGAGTCATTGCACATCCATTTGGACCGGGTCGGACAGTGAGCCGCTACGGCTCAGGACAATAGCAGTGAGCCCGGTTGAAAAGCAACAAAAAACCTAACCTCGCAGTAATCATGCAATAAAGCGGGGAAGTGGCACAATATCGTTTTACCGCAGAGCGCGCGGAGGGCGCAGAGAAGACGTAAGGGCGCACGGCCGTGCGCCCTTACGCTCAGCGATCTCGGCGATCTCTGCGGTGAATAATCTCTTTCTTTGCTAGCTGAAGCATCCCCGCGGAACTGAATGATTACACCGCGCATACAAATCTGCTTCCGGCAATAAGCCCGCGTGAGCTAACGGGATTTCGCTGCGGGCTCGGCCGGAAGCGGAGAGTTTTCCGCTTGACATGAGCGCCAAACCAAACCATTACTAGCGAGTCTCCTTGCTACATCAATCGCCGCGTAACCCGGAACACCATATGGTGGTTAGTTTTTTCATAAAGGGCCTCATTATAGGTTTTTCCCTTGCGTTGCCGGTGGGGCCGATTGCTCTACTCTGCATAAGGCGAACCCTCGCCAGAGGCCCGGCCGCGGGGATCGCTTCAGGTCTGGGAGCTGCCTGTGCTGATTTGATTTTCGGCGCGATTGCCGGCTTCGGCGTTTCCGCGGTTGCAGATTTCCTGGTTGAGCACCAGGTGGCTCTCCGTCTTGTCGGCGGAGTGTTCCTCTGTTATCTGGGGGTGAGGATCTTCCGGTCAGTGCCCAGGGAACGAACCGCGGGATCTGAGGATACAGGCCTTGTCAGGTATTTTGCATCCGCGTTTGTGCTTACTTTAACTAATCCTATAACTCTATTCGCCTTTGCCGCCATTTTTGCTACCTCGGGTGTCGGGCTGGCTTCTGACGGGTTTCTTTCAGTCGCACTGCTCGTTTTGGGGGTGTTTGCCGGATCAGCCCTGTGGTGGTTGGTACTGAGCGGTGTGGTGAGCATCTTCCACCGAACGATCAGCCTCCGAGGCATTCAAATAGTAAACCGAATCTCAGGCACGCTCATAGCGGTGGTTGGTGTGATCATCCTGATCAGTATCGCTGGACTGGCCAACCATTGGTAGTTTGCGAAGGGTTAAGCGGGCTTTTGGCCGGTGGCTGTCCGGCTAACGCGCCTGCCGACACAGCCGCAACAAATTGCCATAAACCTTGTTGGAAAGTATCAATGCAGAATGCAGCACTTATCTTTCGGGCGACCGATGGGGATGCCGAAGCCATTCTCGCCCTTCAGCATCTGGCCTACAGAAGCGAAGCTGAATTGTACGATGATTTCGAGATGCTTCCACTGACTCAGACCATCGAAGATCTGAAGGAAAGCTATGGCACACATGTCTTTCTCAAGGCCGTGGCTGACGGTCGGATAGCAGGATCTGTCAGGGCCGAATTCCAAAATGGAACCTGCCGGATTGGGCGCCTGATTGTTCACCCGGATTTTCAGGGTAATGGGATAGGAACACAACTGATGGAGAGGATTGAGGCGTTCTTTGGGACCGCAGGAAGATACGAGTTGTTCACAGGTCATCGGAGCTTCCGAAATCTTCGCCTATACCAGCGCCTGGGGTACCGGGAATTTAGCCGCCAGGCAGTTTCCGACAAGGTCACGTTAGTGTTCATGGAGAAGATTGGGCGCAACAAGTGAACTTTTATAGGAGAGGACCCTCAGATGAAAAATTCAAGAAAACCCTGGGCCGAGAAGCTCCGCCCTGACATGGAACCCAAGACGGTTGAAGCGCCTCGCGGTGGCGGTATAATGCTGGTTCCAACACCAATGCTGGTTGCTGAAGAAATCAAGAAGGTTCCGTTTGGGGATGTTGTCGCTGTCGATGAGCTTCGGCAACGACTTGCCGCTCGGTTTCAGGCCGACCTGACTTGTCCTCTCACTACGGGGATCTTCATCAACATCATTGCCGGGGCAACCGAGGAAGACCTAGCAAAAGGCGCCGCCATCACCGCTCCTTATTGGCGGGTCGTGAAAAAGAACGGCCTCTTGTTGGAGAAAATCCCTCCAGGTGCGGCTCGCCAGGCCGAACACCTGCGCAACGAAGGGCACGCGGTCCAACAAGTCAAAGGGGTCTGGCGGCTGGTTGTTGGATCCGAGTAAGGAATCTGCGGGAGACGCTTCTGATAGCCATGGAAAGTTCTGTCAGAATCGAATCGCAGCGCTCGGGCGAGTTGGCAGCAGCACGCGCCAGCCCTTCGAAGGCCACTTCCGATAAACTTCCCATGCATCCAGGATTCCCCGAAGGGGAATGCCGTGAGTAGCCCTGGGTGAAACCCAGGGAAAGAACTCCCACCAATCGCCGTATCGACCCTGAAGGGGTCGGCCCCTTCAGGGCCGCATGAAATTAATTGTAGGTGCTGTGTACCACGGGTTTCACCCGTGGCTACTAATGGGACTCCCCTTTCAGGGGAAAAACTGGTGTGATACCTATTTTCGCGATTACTTCTTAGAACTTCTATACAGAATGGTTCTCTCTGCAATTCCTGATCACGGAGGCTACAGGGCCTGCAAATTCTTGCGGTACACGTCCAAATCCGCTTCCGAGAAAAGGGCAAAAACCACCTTTTGAATCTCGGGAAAGCGCTCCAACTGGGCCAGTGTGGTTTTCAGGGCTATTTTTGAGGCGTCAGCGATGGGGTAGCCGTACGCGCCGGTGCTTATGGACGGAAACGCAATTGAGGTCAGGCCGTTGTCGTGGGCAACTTCAAAGCACCGCTTGTAGCAGCTTTCCAGGAGTCTCGGTTCGCCCGACGCCCCGCCCCGGTAAATCGGCCCTACAGTATGAATTACATGACGAGCTTTTAGCTTGTACCCGCGAGTGATTTTTGCCTCCCCTGTTTCACAGCCGCCGAGAGTTCGGCATTCCTTGAGGAGATCCGGCCCTGCGCCCCGATGAATGGCGCCGTCTACGCCTCCTCCACCCAGCAGCGAGTTGTTGGCCGCATTTACGATGGCATCAATGTCCAGTTGGGTGATATCGCCTCGAATAAGCTCAATTTTCTTTTTCATTTCGTCCCTCCCCGCTCTCGGCTTGTCGAGTAGTCTGATCTAATACCGCTTCGCTTTCAAGAAAAAGACCTGGGTCTCCAACTTGTCTGGCACTGACCTGGTTCCCAGGTCAGTGGCACCCAATTATTCAAACTCAACACCGACGTCGGGTGCCACGGCCCTGCCCGAGCAGGTCCGTGCTTCTTCGCTGCGATGTTCGAAGTATCACTGCAGATCGGTATAACGATATCCCTTCGACAGGATATGCGGACGGCCTGACTCGGTCAACTACAGAGATTATTTTATAGTGATTCTCAAAAGTTCTTTCTGAATGGAGTCGTCCCGCGTTGGCGGGACACCCATGAGTCAATCCGTCATTACTTTCGAGAACTGCTATATTTGCTCGGGGAATGCATCCGAGCAAGCAACTTAGGCGGTACTCCCAGCATATAGGCTATGATAATCAATTGATGTATCGCAGTGGTCCGCAGGACCCCATTCTCTTCCCATCGCCTCGCGGACGTGGTCACCGCCGCAGGAGCGATTCTGATCTGGCCAAATTTTTTCAGCCGTCGAATAAGCTCGAAATCCTCCATCACCGGAAGACCTTTGAACCCGCCTATTCTACGGAACAATTCAGCCTTGATGAAAATTGCCTGATCCCCGTATGGGACGTGCAGTCTCTTGGATCGAAGATTAGCCAGCCTTCCGATGAATGCGAGGCCCGGCAATCGGCCTTGGATTCTAAGCTCAAAGGCCCCCGCGGCAGTGCCCGGCTTATCGAGTTCCCGTAGGACATGACAGGTCCAGCCGTCGGGCAATTGTGTGTCCGCATGGAGAAACAGCAGTGTCTCCCCGGTGGCATGCATGGCACCCAGATTCATCTGCAAGGCCCGTCCTGTCGGTCCTCTGAGCAATTTAGCGCCGTGGCTGCGGGCCACATCGGCAGTTTTGTCCGTGCTGCCTCCGTCCACAACCAGGACCTCGGCATCAGGCACGGTGTTGATCGAAGACAAGCATTGGCCCAGGGATGATTCTTCGTTGAGAGTGGGAATTATGACTGAAATTCTGCCCGGGACAGGGTCCGGCGATGCTGTTTGGCTGTTGCCCGTGCCTGTTTTCGAGAGAATCTCAAGGTCCTCGGGTCGGTCCACATCGCTTAATAGGTTGACGAGAGCGGTAGACAGGCCATGCTCGCCCGCGATTCGCAACGTCGATTCCAGCACGGTCCGGGTCCCCCACGGTATGTCTTCAAAAAGCGCGCGGTTGGGCGGCCTCCTCAGTCCGATCAAGTAATAACCGCCGTCTGTTGCCGGCCCCAGGACCAGGTCCCGATTCCGCAACTCCTGCAAGGCCTTCTCCATTATCCCATGGGAAAGCCCTGGTATGTCCGTACCGACAAGGATTACTCTGTGGGCCCCCGCGGTAAAGGCTTCGTCAAAAGAGGAAGACATCCTCTCACCAAGATCCCCCTCTCCCTGGGGACTGTATGCACAATCCGGTCCTAGCCATTGTCTAAATTCGGCTTCCGTTTCGCCGTGGTAACGGATTTCCAGTGAAACAAGGCGGGTCCTCTTGAGTCTTCTTCCTTCCTCCACGATTTTCGCGGTCAAGCGCCGGTGGAGGTCCGCGGCTCCTTCCTCGCCCAATGCCGGGATCAGGCGGGTCTTGGTTTCGCCGGGTCTAGGGTAGCGAGTGAATATGATAAGCCTTTCTTCGCATTCCCTCCGTGTGCGAAGTCCGCCCAGTGCGGCTAGAAAAATCGTGCCGAGTATTTTGGTACCAGCTCCGACCACTCCCCGTAACGTGCCTGAGACCTTTGACTTCCCTATCCGCCGACGGTACGAGACCGGCACTTCCATGAACCGAAGACCGTCCCGGGCGGCCTTTATCTGCATCTCAACAGTCCAGCCGTAGTCCGGGTCCCGCATATCAAGTCGTTGGAGGGCAGAGTGCCTGATTGCCCGAAAGGGTCCCAGGTCAGTGAACCTGGCGCCCCAAAATAGTCGAATAAGAAAGCAGGCCAGCCAATTGCCGAAGCGGGCGAGCAGTGGCAGCGCTCCTTTTTCTCTTTGGCCCAGCGTTCGAGACCCTATGACAAGGTCGGCCTCATTGCTGATTATTGGATCGACCAGAAGAGACATCTCTTCAGGATGGTCGCTGGAATCGCCGTCAATAAACACGACCACGTCCGGATTGTTTAGCTCGGCCAACGCTGTCAGGCACGCGGAACCATAGCCCCGCCGCGGCTCGTAAACTACCCGTGCGCCATGCCCGCGGGCCACAGCGGCAGTCCGATCAGTGGAGCCGTTGTCGCCGACGATGACTTCGTCTACCCAGGCGGGAATGGCTGAAATCACTTTCCCTATTGAACGCTCTTCATTCAGCGCGGGAATTATTACGGCAATGCGCGAGTGGTCCCTCATTGGAAGCCTCTCCTGTGGCGGAGAGTGTATCGGGTTGCTTTCCGATTAGCAATTGTGGAGCCGACCAAGCGTGCCGGCTCCTTACCGGATCTTTTTCCTGAAAGTGCTACCGGCCGGTTTCGGCATCCTGGCCACCACTTTGTCGTCCGTGACTTGGCTAAGAAACGGCCAGACCAGCCTAGCCATAGCCTGTGAGCCTCTGAAGAGGGAAGGGTGCTTTGCCGCCAGGCCAAACGCGGCCATCCCGGCTCTCTCTGCCTGGGAAGTGAATCCTTCTTCAACACGGCGTTCTCGCAGCAACCGAAGGAGCTTCCCCAGAGGGACTTTCACCGGGCAGACTTCGGTGCACGCGCCGCAGAGCGTTGTCGCGTCGGTCAACGGATGGGCCGCGTCCATTCCGTTTAAGAGGATAGTGAGGATTATGCCCATGGGGCCGGGATAAGTGGACCGGTACGCGTGGCCCCCGATTACCCTGTAGACAGGGCATACATTCATACACGCGCTGCATCGGATACACTTGAGTATTTCCCAATACGGACCTTTGAGAATTTCGGAGCGTCCGTTGTCTAACAGGACTATATGAAGCTCTTTTGCTCCGGTGTTCTCGTGCGGTTTTCTCGTGCCCGTAATCACCGAAAGATAACTGGAAAGCCCTTGCCCTGACGCAGAGCGGGGGAGAAGCTTGATGAACGTCGTAAGGTCCATCAGACCGGGAAGCATTTTCTCGATGGACAGCACCGCGATGTGCAACGGGGGCAAGGTGGTAACCATCCGGCCATTTCCCTCGTTGGTGAATATCACAAGGCTCCCTGAGTCGCTGATAGCGAAATTCGCGCCGGAGATCCCCGCGTGGGCAGAGAGGAACTCGGTTCGTAATGCCTTTCGTGCCATCTGAGTCAGAATAGTCGGGTCATCGGTATATTCGACGCCCAATTTGTCCGCGAACAGGCGCCCCACTTGCTGGCGGCTCTTATGAATAGCCGGAGCGAGGATATGGGACGGGGGCTCTCCGGCAAGCTGCACGATGTACTCGCCGAGATCCGTTTCCACCACCTCCATGCCGTGAGATTCGAGATACGGGTTGAGGTGGATTTCTTCAGTGACCATGGACTTGGCCTTAACGATCTTCTTGGCTTTTCTGTCCCTGAGAACGTTGAAGATTATGTCTCGTGCCGCCTGCGCATCCCGCGCGCGGTGCACAACGGCCCCGGCAGCAGTCGCATTCACAGCGAATTGGTCCAGATATCCGGACAGGTCTTGAAGGACCTTTACCTTGATCTCGGACGCGCGATCGCGCCATTCCTCTAAAGGTACGGACGAAGTCGCTTGCGTCCTTTTGGTTGTGAACATGTCCGTGGCGGTTCGCATAGCCCCCCGCAGGGCTATGTCCCGAACGGCTTCCGCCGCGTTCTTCCGAAAGTTGAACTCCGTTCCCATCCAGCTCATCACCCCTCAGCAAATTTTCGACAATTCCATCTAAGCTTTTTACACCGTAGTGCCGTCATCCGGCATCTTTATTTCATGGATCGAAAAATTTTCGAACGGCCTAATGTAACAACCTCGGAGTTTTTGCGAAGCCCTTCTCAGATTCGGATTGGTCAAAAGATTATCTCGTCGAATGGAGGTTCATACCATGAAAGTCACATACGGCCTCTTTCTTTTGATTGCCATGTTTGCCCTTGCTTCGTCCACAGCCCACGCGTCGGACCCTGCGACCGCAAGTTCCGCGGAAGACCAAATTGGAGTGGAAGTCACGGTATATAACAACAACCTCGGATTGGTCAAAGACACCCGAAAAATAGCCCTCACTAAAGGTATCGGAGAGTTGCGATTCATGGATGTTGCATCCCGGATCATGCCTGTTACTGTCCACGCAAGGTCGGCAAGCGACCCGAAGAATTTTACCGTCCTTGAACAGAATTATGAATATGACCTGATAAATGCAACCAAACTTCTTGACAAGTATGTGGGCAAGAAGATCAAGCTCATCGACTGGAACAAGTTCCAGGACAGGAAGGAAGTGGTGGAAGCAACGTTGCTGAGCAACAACGAAGGACCTATCTACAAGATAAATGACGAAATTTTCATAGGGCACCCCGGGACCCAGGTTTTACCGAAGTTGCCCGAAAATCTCATCGCGAAACCTACCCTCACCTGGAACTACGAGAACGGCTCGGGTGATTCCCACAACCTGGAGGTGTCATATCTGACGCAGGACCTGAACTGGAAAGCAGACTATGTAGTGGTGATCAACAAAGACGATACGACGGCCGATTTTTCAGGCTGGGTCAGCTTGGATAACAACAGCGGCGCCACGTACAAGAATGCTCGCTTGAAACTCGTTGCAGGTGAGGTTCACCGAGTTGCCGCTGTGGCGGAGCGCCGCATGATGGCAGTCGACCGAGCCGCCCCGGCCATGGCCAAGGCCGCGCAATTTGAAGAAAAGGCCTTCTTTGAATACCACATTTACGATTTGCAGAGAAAAACAACCCTCAAGGACCGGCAAAGCAAGCAGATAAGCCTGCTGGAAGCCCACGGCGCGGGAATTCAGAAGGAACTCCTCGTGTACGGAATCAAAGCCTACTTCTCAAGCCAGTACCGGGAAAAGAATCCCAAGCAGCCGGTAAACGTGTACATCAAATGTAAGAATTCCAAAGAAAACCAATTGGGCATGCCTCTCCCGGCCGGTGTCATGCGCCTGTACAAACAAGATGAGAGTGGGAGCCAACAATTTATCGGCGAGGACAGAATTCAGCACACGCCAAAAGATGAGGAGATAAAACTGAAGATCGGGGAAGCCTTTGATGTGGTGGCCGAACGAACGCAGACGGACTATAAGCAGATCTCCACGCATCTCCATGAGTCCGAATGGGAAATGAAAATCCGGAACCGCAAGGACCGTGAGGTCACGGTGGGAATAGTGGAGCCGCTGTTCGGAAGCTGGCAAGTAATCAGTAACACACATCCGTACAAAAAGGTCGATGCCCGCACTATTCGGTTTGACGTGAAGGTACCCAAGGACCAGGAGGTGAACGTGAAGTATCGAGTCCGCGTAGGGATATGATTATGGTAAAGAAGAGCGTCTCAAGTGAAGGTCGCTTTCAAGCAAGGTTTCTCTCCACCGGGAGGACAAAAGACCCCAGAGGCGAAAATGTTGAAGGCAGGGGAAGCCCCTGCGGGGCTTCCCTCGTTTGTCGGCTGGTGGATTGTCACTTTGACCCGTTGAGCATTTCCCACTTTCCTTCAGGGATGTCCAACTGATCCAGGAGGGCCTTGGCCTTTTCATTAATGTGAAAAACGTCGGGCGATTCCGGACCGACTAGAATAAGCGGACCGTGAAACCTGCCCGCAAATTCTTCGATGGTGGTCGTGCCTCCAAAGTCTGCACCCTTGGCCTGGTAACCAATCACCAGAACTTCGTAGTCGCCCCGCTTGAAACACTTTTTCAGCTCCCATTCATCACTGCCTTCACACAGACGAAAGCCCACATCGACATAGTCGCCGAGGCGCTCATCGTACTTCAGGCGCAGCTCCTTGTCTTTTTCAGCAATGATCGCCGGTGTCACGACCGCTGTCTTCTCCTTGTTGGCGTCCACGAAAACCACGTCGCGGCGTACCGCGTAAGGTGATTCGAGAAAATGGAAGACATTGAGTTTTGCCTTGTGCTTTCTCGCCAAAGAAAGGGCATAGTCAAACGCCCAATCGCCTTGTCTGGAAAAGATGGCGCACAATCCGATTCCTTTCATGCTTTGCTCCTCCCATGTAATAGCTTATTCTCTAAACGTTTGTTTAAACGGCAGCTTTGACCGCTTCTTCGTTTCGCACTGATTTCAGCGGGATTTCGATAAAAAAAGTTGTTCCCCGTCCCAGTTGAGATTCTACGTTGAGGCCTCCGCCATGCTCCTCAATCACTTTCCTCGTGATTACAAGCCCTAAACCCGTCCCCTTGGCCCCCTTTGTTGAATAGAATTTGTTGAAGAGGCTGTCTTTGACTTCTTCGGGGATCCCTTCTCCACTGTCGCTCACTTGAACCAAAAGCCGGCTCCCTTCAATGCGACCGGCAACCTTGACCCGACACGGCCCTGCGGGTGCCTTAGAACGGCACGCGTCCAAAGCGTTTGAGACGAGATTCGACAGAGCGCTGTGGATGCCCGTGGGGTCCAGGAGGAATAGGCCCATTTCCGCGTCAAAATCCCTTTTGAAGCTTACCGCTTCCTTGGCGGCCCTTTCTTCATAAAGATCACAAACTTCGGCCAAAAGCGTTCCCGGATCGCATTCCTTGTACTCCGGGGTCCTTTCCTTGGAAGCGTAAAGAATGCCTTGAACCAGGTCAGAAACCTTTTGGACGTTATTCTTCACCATCTGCCAGCCGGCCTCGACTCTGTCCTGCTTGCCCCGCGTCAGGCCGGAATCCATTACGTACACGCCGCCCTGAAGCCCTGACAATATGTTTTTGATATTGTGCGACATGCCTGCAACGGTCTCGCCCAAGGTGGCCAGTTCCCCTTGAAGGCGCTTTATTTCCGTGATGTTGGTGCTCATCTCCATCACAGCTAGAATATTGCCTTTGTCATCGGTGACCGGAGCTGTTGAGACCACGACGTACGTAGGGTCCCCGTTCCGTCGCCACACTTCTTCGGAGGTGTGGCTCTGGCCGTCCATAAAAGTCTTCTCCACCGGGCAATTTTCGCACTTGCTGTCACGTTTCTTGTAAACGGCAAAGCACTTGTTCCCGACGTTCTTGGGTCCGAAGTCGCGATCGAAGAGCGCATTTGTCTGCGCTATATTGAAATCGCGATCCACCACGGTCAGATAACAAGGGGCATTCTCAAAGAGATATCGGTACTCCTCTTGTTTTCTTCGCAGCTCCATCTGAAGTTTTTTGAGTCTGGTGACATCCACCGACATTTCCAGTACTTCTGAAATGTTTCCCACGTCGTCGTATATGGGAGACGTCTTAACCATCACATAGGCGTCCTCATCCTCCAGTTTCCAGACCTCCTCCGATTGATGGGAAAACCCGTCTGCAAATGTCTTTTCCACTGGACATTTCTCGCACTTGGCGTCAAGTCCTTTGTAACCCGCAAAGCAGTTCTTGCCCAATTGATCGCCGAACTGCTCGCGAAACGTTCTGTTAGCCCTCACAATGCGGTAGTCCTTGCTGACCACGGTCATGTAGCAGGGAGCTTCCTCGAACAGGCTTTTGTTGTACCGGCGCCGGTGATCCAAATCCTCGGTCCGTTCCTTTATGCGCCGTCCCATATCTTCGAAAGAGCGCGAGAACTCAGCCATCTCATCGGAGCCGGTCATGGGCGCATCAAGTCTGAATTCCCCTCGCGCCATTCTCGCTGCATCACCTGTGAGCTTCGCGAGATTTCGGTTCACCAGAAAGATTGCCGCCAAACCGTTGACAGTGGAAATAAGAATGAAAAGCAGGATTCCGAATACCACCGTCTGTTTGGTGCTCCTGGAAATCTCCTCCTTCACACGGTCCAAAGGAAGCTTGACCTCCAATGCCCCCAACACTTTTTCCGATTGCGGATGAGCGTGGCAGGCTGCCGAGGAGCAGCTCTCGGTGTTGACCAGGGGGTTCACCACGTAGATCGATCTACCGTCATCCGCGAAGCGATGCCTGATCCGCGTGTCCCCTGCAATGCCTTCCAAAAGCGCTTTCGTCCTAGCAGCAGAGCGGCTTTCCGCCAGATCGTGACTCGAATAGTGCAACACCCCCTTGGCGTCATAGATGTTGATCCGCTCGAAGCCTTGTCCGCCTATGGCCCGTACGATCTCGCGGATGACCTGCCTGTCGTTGGTCATCATCCCGTTCCAGATCGCCGCCTTTATGACCTCTGAGTCCTTTAGCGCCCCCTGGATGATCTTATCGACGAGATTTTTTTCCTGCGTAGAAATCGAGTGATATGAGAAAGCCAGCAGAGCCGTCAACATTGTTAGCCCAGCGTAAAAGCTGAGCTTAAAGCTCAAACTATGGGTAAACTTCCCGATAATCCTGACGGCTGTCTTCAACATATTGGCGACTTCCGCGGGCGACATTAGGAGGACCGAACGGTACCCTCGGTTTGGTTGGAGCCGCGGAGCTTGATCAGAGTACCTTGTTGACGCCGCCGGAATATGGACCTTATCTTGAAACGGCCCAAGAGGATTTAACCCCCTTGGGCCTCTTCAGTGCCATAGCACGCGCAACCGGCCGGGCCGGTGATGTTTACGACAAGAGCCATTGACGGCGTCACGTCCCAAAGAACGGGTTGGCGGGCCTGAACAGCTCTGGAACCGATCGCTCCATCCGTTAGAGCACGAGGGCCGCGGCCACAAGCTCCGCCAAGTTCATCACTTTGGCGTCAATGTGGTAATGCTCGCAAATCTCTTTCAACTGGTCAGTACAGTTGTGACAGGATTGCAGCACGACATTGGCGCCGGTTGCACGGATCTCATCCGCTTTGATCTTCCCTGCAGCGATTCGGCGTGGAGAGAATTCGGGCATTGCCAATGCACCGCCACCGCCACCGCAGCAGAAGCTAAACTGCCTGTTGTGCTCCATTTCCACGAAGTCATCGACCGCGGCCCGAATAATGGTCCTGGGTTCTTCCATGACTCCCCCGGACCTGGCGATGTTGCAGGAATCGTGATAGGTGAAGCGCTTGCCTGCCCACGCGGACTTGTCAATCCGGAGCTTTCCTTCCTGAATGACCCTGGCCATCAATTCCATTACGCTGGTGATCTTGAATGGAACTCCGCCAAGCCAATTGGGCATTTCCCATCTTAGGGCTCGGTAACCGTGGCCGCACTCGCCCGAAAGAAGGTATTCGCATCCCAGCCTCTGAACGTCCTCGGCCTGCCATGTAGCGAACTGCTTGGCATCAGGGTCGATTCCGTTGAACATCGCGTAATTGGTCAGGTCCCAGTACCTGGAAGAAATGGTGAAGTCGATCCCAGCGGCGTTCAGCACTTTCGCGGTGGCCTGGATGGTCAATGGATAGTACTTGGGCTCTCTCGGGTTTAAGGTAAGAAAGTATTGAGCGCCTTTCTTATCAACCGGAATGCTGAAGTTCGAGCACCCCTCTTCGTCCTGGAGTTCCTCTTCAATCCACTCGATGGTCTCCACGAACTCGTCCTGGGGGACAGCCATGTTGTTCCCGTGATTGAAATGCGCGTCCACAGTATCCTGCAAGTTCGCAGGCACTCGGCCCACTGCGGTCATTATGCCGCGAGCACCTCGGGTCAGCAGACCGTAATCCACCCCCATGGGGCAGTTGAACGTGCAGCGTCGGCACATGGTGCACCCGCCCCACAGCTTGTCGTACATTTCTTCAGCCAGTTCCTTGGTGAGCGGTTGTGCGCCCACAAAAGACGGGAACACCTTGGCCATCCAGTCATATCGGCTCTTGTACCACTTTCGGAACCGGTCAGCTTTGTACGCAGGCAACAGGGTCTTGTCCTCCGGTATGGAAACGCTGTAGTGACACGAGTCGGAACACATGCCACAGTGGATGCATCCCGCGAGGGAGGCCGCCACTATCCGGTTGAGCTTGGAAGGAAGAAGCTTCTCCATTTCCGCAAGCATTTCCGGTGTAAATTCAGTTTTGATGGGCCACTTTCTTTCGGTTGGGGACCCAAGTCTTTCGGGTTTCTCGGGCTTCGGTTGAGCCTGGGTTACTTTCTCTTCTGCCGGATCGGGCATTTTGTCTCCTCCGATATTATTCTCTAAGTAATCGATTACTTTGGATTCTGGTTCAAAATCCCCCGGCCTCCGAACGTCACACCGAAATTGACGCGGCCGAAGGGATAGAGCACATAGTGTCCTATCTTGCTGAACGGAACGTAGAGCAGGAAGAACGTGACCATCAGGAAGAACAGCCACATCCAACCGGTCTCCGCCTTTCCTTGGATCCACAGCCACATCGTTACGAACCCGACGGCGAAAAACACGGTCATGAGAATGATAGCGAAGTAGTCATCCGGGCTGCTGATGATCCTGATTTCCGGAACCGTGAGCCGTCGGTAAATCCGCCGCAGGCCGATAAGGAAGGCCAGGCCCATGAACACCATGATCACCTTTGAAACCAGAGGGGTCATAAGCCACGGGGTCAGAGGAATGAAAAAGGTCGACCCGATGGTGAGCGCGACAGCTATGTGGAAGATAAGGAATTCCCCATAGAAATAGAGATGCTTCTGAGTGCTCTCCATTTCCCAAGGCCGGAGCACATTTCCGATAGAATGGATGGCGCCCGCAACCCGATCGCCTTTGAGTTCGGCCTTTTCGGGCGGAAGCGGTTTCTTCAACAGTTGGCGGATCTTAATCCCGTACATTAGTGCCATAAAACTCAGGCAGACGTACTGTACCGGTTCCTGTAGGACCCACAACGCGTGGCTTACATTGTTCTCCATAACTTGTCTTTCTCCCTCCGGTGAGACAGTTTTCTAGGCCCGGAATGGGCGCTTTTCCAAGGTGTTATCGCTTCTTCTTACTGTTGGTCATGTGGTCGGAAGCTCTGAGCTTTGAATTCATCTGGATGAGTTCGTTGGTTTGGAACAAGAACCATCAAATTATTTCTTACAGCCGCACAGTCAATTTGTGGGACCAAATTCAAGATAATTTACCTCACTGAATAAGTCAAGAACTTATTTTGACAGAATGACTCAAGCCCAAGCTGGATTATCACGTACTAAAACAATAGTAAACCAGAGCATTTGTCTGGCAGACCTATGGGGAAAGAGTTCGAGACAGAACACGCGAAGGAACCCACCGCGGGGACACGTACGCGCCGGATAATGGACCTGTCCGATCCTCACGACGACTTTCGACAAAAGCGCCAATGATATTATCGTGATATCATGCCGATCGCCTGGCGGCTCCCACTCGGCGAACCCGAATAGTAGCGGACGGGGCTTTCGAGACCGGTTTCCTTTGGCTCGGGAAGCTGTTATTTAATCGATCGCTGTTGACAACGAGCCAACTTTGGTGTACGGCTGGGTCTCAGGGCTTTTCTTGCGTGTTGCAATGGCATTGGATCAATGGATATGGGTATGAAATCAAAGCTGCGTTTCCTCACGGTTCTTCTTATACCGCTCTTGGCGTCTTGCTCGTCAATGATGGGAGTGGCGAAGAAGGACCCTGCACCATGTCATTCCAATTCCCCTGTGCTCGCAACCAATTCGGAGAAATCTTATTCCTCCGGCGACAAAGAACGATTGCCGCTCGCTGTGGAACTCTGTTCCTTTCCGCGCTCCGGCGGCAACGCTTGTGAACCCTCGGGCGAAGCCCAGAGCGCTCATCGAGGTCATGATCAGGCCACCGCGTGCAGAAAGAATCCTCGAGTTCCCGATCTGAAGTTTCCTGTCCCCGCAGGTGCTCTTTCTTCAGGGTTCGGGTTCCGTCGAGGGGTATTCCATGGGGGATTGGATATTACTGCCTGCAAAGGCGAGCCTATTCTTGCTTGCGCGGACGGCACAGTTGTGGCCACAGGCAGCCGCAAAGGCTATCGCAGCTACGGCCAGACCGTCCTCATCAGCCACGGCAACGATGTCTATACTCACTATGCCCACGCCAGCCGCGTCCTGGTGCGGCCGGGCCAAAAGGTGTGCAGAGGGGAGAAAATAGCTCTCGTGGGAGCCACCGGCAGAGCTACCAGCCCTCATTTGCACTTCGAGGTTCGTGTCGGCAGCCAACTTCTCAACCCCTACCCGTACTTCTCGCCTACTCAGCTAAAAGGTGTAGTAGTAGCCAAGAATTTTTTTGGCCGTCCAATGGGCCCCGTAAGTTCCCGCGGTCGCTTCCTCACGATTTCATCCTCTCAACGCTGACAAGAGACTTTCACATACCGGTTCTTGCGATCAACGCATCCCTCTAATTTTGACGGAAAGTTTTTCCCGTTGATGTGTCTAAAATAGCAATTCGCCGGAGAGCGACTCCAGGGGAAATCACCCGCCTGATCGCAGTCCGGACATCCAGGGCAGAGAGGGCAAGAATGAATACGGAGAAACGACTTCGCTCCGGAATTAGGATCCTGCAGACGAAGGTTTTTAGCCTACCATTTCTTGTGGGTCCTCTTTTATTGCTGTTCTTTGTCCCTGCTGCGGTTCAAGCCTCGGGTGAACTCTTTCAAGCGATACAGAACGGGTCTCAGGCTCAAGTTGAGACAATATTGAGCGGTGGAGCGGACGTCAACGCTCGGGATGATAACGGTCTCACCCCGCTCATGGTGGCCGCATTTCTTGGCCGTGCCGACATTGTCCGGGTGCTGCTGCAACGGGGAGCGGATGTCAATGCAAGAGATCAGCAGGGTGAAGGAGCCCTCATCAAAGCTTCCGCCGCGGGCAGGGCGGAGATCGTTCGGATGCTTTTGGAAAAAGGTGCGGACGTTAATGCTGAAGAACAGCTGGGCATCGACTGTCTGATGGTGGCCGCATTCAACGGCGCCGCGCCGGTCGTCAAGGACCTTTTGTCGGGTGGTGCAGATCCGAACCGCGGTGACAAAGACGGAGAGACCGCTTTGATCAAAGCTGCCGCAAGGGGTCATGCTGAAGTAATGAGGCTTTTGTTGGCCAAGGGAGCCAAGGTGGATGCAAAGCAGAGGAACGGGATTACGTCACTGATGGTGGCCTCGTTTTACGGCCATACCGAGGCAGTGGATGTACTGCTTCAGGTCAAGCCCGATGTGAATGCCCCTGATAACAATGGCGAAACCGCTTTGATAAAGGCTTCGGCTCGAGGGTTTGAGAGTATCGGCAGCCGCCTATTACAGAATGGCGCGGCGGTAGACGTCCGGCAGAGGAACGGCATCACGGCTCTGATGGTCGCTGCCTTCGGCGGTTACACTGGAGCTTTGAAGACGCTTCTGGACGCGGGCGCGAGCGTTGATGCCGAGGACAGCGACGGCGAGACCGCTCTGATGAAGGCATCTGCCGCGGGGTCAAATCAAGCGGTGGAACTCCTTTTGCAGAAGGGCGCGGACGTGAACCGCGTGCAGAAGGACGGAGTAAATGCCCTTATGTTGGCGGCTTTCTACGGCCACCCCCAGGCAGCCAAAATGTTGTTGGATCATGGGGCCCAGGCCCGGTCCACCGCCAAGAATGGCTTTACTCCCCTTACCCTGGCCGCGGGCAGAGGCCACCTGGCGGTCGTGGAAATCCTAAGACAGCGAGATGCTGAATAAACCCTCTCTTTTCTCACTCCGGCTCACGCAAATATTCATTTGGCCGCGCATGGTATAGGATCTCTCACTCGGGCCTTCCCAAACCACCGGTTTCCCGCTAAGATTGAGCGCTACAAACGAGTCGGAGGAGGCCTGATGTTTGATTTGCTTCCCAATGATGCCAAGGCGGTAATGCAGTGGTCGTGGACTGAAATTGAACCGTATTATGATGATCTTGTCGGACGATCCGTTACCGGGGACACCGTTTCCGCGTTTCTTAGGGATTGGACGAGGTTAAGCGAACTAATAGACGAAGCGTATAGTCGTCTGATGGTGGCCACTACCGTCAATACCGCGGACCAAGAGGCGGAGCGCCGGTATCACGCGTTTTTGGATGAGGTTTATCCCCCCGTGGAGCAGGCGGAGCAGAAGCTACGCCAGAAGCTCCTGGAATCCGGATTGACGCCCGAAGGCTTCCGGATGCCACTGTCGAAAATGCGTTGGGAATCGGAGATTTTCAGGGAGGCAAACCTTACTCTGTTGGTACAAGATCACAAGCTATCAACGCAATACGACAAAATCATGGGAGGACAAACAGTCCAGTGGAATGGGCGCGAGGTTACTCTTGTCCAATTAAGGCCTTTTTTCCAGAGCAAGGATCGGTCCGAACGAGAAAGGGCTTGGCGCCTCGCATCTCAACGACAACTGCAAGACCGCGAGGCCGTCAACGCCCTGTGGCAACAGTTCGTGGAATTGAGAGTCAAACTAGCGGCCAATGCAGGCTTTAGCGATTATCGCTCCTTCCGATGGAAGCAACTACTCCGCTTCGATTACAGTCCCTCGGACTGTATGGAATTCCACCGCGCCATCGAGCAGGCCGTGGTACCGGCCGCGGCCCGTATTTGCGAAAAGCGTCGCAGGCTTCTCGGTGTAGACACTTTGCGGCCTTGGGACATGGAAGTGGACCCGTTTGGGCGAGGTCCCTTGACTCCGTTCCGGGAGACCTCGGAACTTCCGGCAAAAGCTTCTGCGATCTTCCACAAAGTGGCCCCTCCGCTGGGGGCCTATTTTGACATTATGGTAAATGAGGGCTTACTGGACCTGGACAATCGGAAAAACAAGGCGCCAGGGGGTTACTGTATCGAGTTTACCGCTTCCAAAAGACCTTTCATATTCATGAACGCTGTCGGTGTCCATGATGACGTTCAGACTCTGCTGCACGAGGCGGGACACGCGTTTCATGCTTTCGAGAGGGGTCCGCTGCCGTACTATCAGCAACGGCAAGTGGCTATGGAATTCGCGGAGGTCGCATCTATGGCCATGGAATTGCTTGCCGCGCCGTACCTTTCCGAGCAGGAAGGAGGATTCTACAGCCCGGCCGATGCAGCCAGGGCCAGGGCGGAACACCTTGAGCGGGGAATCCTCTTTTGGCCGTACATGGCCGTAGTGGACGCGTTTCAGCACTGGGTCTACGAGAACGCGTCCGAGGCTTTGAACCCTTCTGCTTGCGACGCGCAATGGCGGCTCGTCTGGGAACGTTTCGTCCCGTGGATTGATTGGTCCGGATTGGAAGATCAACTCGTTACAGGATGGCAGCGCAAGCTGCATATTCACACTGTCCCCTTCTACTATGTTGAATATGGCCTGGCACAACTGGGCGCGACCCAGATATGGAGCAATGCGCTAAGAGACCAGACCGCGGCTGTTGCATCCTATCGCAAGGCATTGGCCCTGGGGGGAACAGTGCCCTTGCCGGACCTCTATGAGGCAGCCGGGGCCAGACTAGCTTTCGACAGGCACACGCTGGCGTCAGCCGTTTCGCTCATGGAACAAACCTTCGGTGATTTGACCGAAGATTGAGACCCCTGCGATTTACACCATTCAGCGTTGATGGAGGTAAGCACGGGGGACGAAAATGAAGGAATAGGTATGCGCTTCAGCTCCCCTTTTCAATACCCGGTTGGATTTTTTGTGCTGCTTGCAGCCCTTGCAGAGCTTTTCTTATTGTCCCCCGCGCTCGAACCATGCTGGGGGGACGGCCGGGGAAATTACGTTGTGCAAGCCTCCCGAGCTGTCAAAGTGGCTCAAATTGTGGGCGAGTTCGATAGGGAAGTGGGCAAGCCTACCCAAAGCCAGACCATGACCCGGTTCAAGCTTTATTCCACCGACCTTGGGGCCTCATTTCGGCACCGCGGGCGGACTTATTTGTTATTCGGCGATACGGACGGGGCCGAAGGAGGAGACGCCATTGCCTATGTAACCGAATCGTCCCCTGAAGCAGGTATTAAACTGAATTTTCTACACAATGAAAACGGCGTTTACCGGCCGGTATTTATTCCCGGAGTCCTCCAGGGAGCCTACGAGGTACCCATGGAAGGCACCAGCGTCGCGGAGAAGATGTACGTGTACCATACTACCGGCCACAGGCCGTCATTCTTGATGGGCAGATCGGTGGTAGCTGTTTCCGAGGATGACGGCATGAATTTCAATTATTTATACGATCTTTCAGACAGGCATTTCATAAACGTGTCCGTGGTGCAAGTTGAAACCGGCGCTTGGAAAGGCTTGCCGACCGCGGAAGGCACGGACCTGTTAATGTTCGGTTCCGGCCACTATCGGAAGAGCGATGTGAGGCTCGCGTGTCAGCCCGCGGACAAAATCGAGTCGCCATCGAGCATCTGTTATTTCGCCGGCCTGGACAGTGAAGGAGCGCCCGATTGGAGTTGCAGGGAAGAAGACGCTGTTGCACTCTTCGATCAACCGTGTGTGGGAGAATTGTCGGTGAGATACAACCGGTTTATACGGAAGTGGATCATGCTGTACAATTGCGGCACAGAGCGGCAACTTATCAATATGAGGACCGCAGACTATCCCTGGGGCCCATGGTCGGGACCGCAGGTCATCTTCGATCCGAAAACCGATGGTGGATTCTGCCGATTCATGCACTTGGACTGGAACATCGAAAAGTGCGACAATCTGCAGGACCCCGGACGCGACTTCCATAGCGGCGATCCTTACGGTCCGTATCAATTCGAGGACTTGGCTACGGGAGACGGGAACTCGACAACGATCTATTTCACCATGTCTACATGGAACCCATACACGGTTGTCCTAATGAAGACTACTTTGACACTGGTTTCGAGGCCTGATTAGAAGTGGTCGCAGCCTTTAAGCCGCCCAAAGTTATCGAGAAGGCCCTTCTAATAGAAATCGCATAACTATATGGATTATGCCTTTGGCTCCGTTTGATGATGCGAGGCGCCATGAATATGTCATTACGAGGGCGCAGCCCAAAGCAATCTCTATTGGTGGGACAGGCGTCTGGCCTGTCTGTTGAAATGACGGGCAGGATGCCCGTCCCACCGAACATGAGATTGCTTCGTCCTTTCTCTCCTCGCAATGACAACGCTGAGCCCCTTCCCGTGGCAAAACCTCGGAACCATGTCTCCCGGCTCGGGCAGGTATTGCGCAGTCAAGGAAACAATCCATAATTATGAAACGGTGGCTCTCAAGCTTCCGATCGCCTGCCTTTTGTGAAAATCACGTAGACACACGGCATGAGAAACAGTGCCACAGGCACCAACATGATGAGTCCGCCTATTGCTCCAACGGCCATGGGCTGGAGCATGTCGCCGCCCTCTTCAATATTCAAAGCGAGAGGGATCAAGCCCATAATGATAGGAACCGTCGTCATCAATCGAGGACGGAGCCTGATTTTGGCCGCAGCGATCACAGCGTCGAAAGCAGACAGGCGATCTCGGAAACGCAACTCCTCCGCAAAGGTCATGAGTAACACTCCCTCGTTGACTGTGGCCCCGACCACGACCAAGACGCCAATGAGCACAGTGGCCCCGATCGGAAGACCTGTCAAGTAGAAGGCATACACAAGGCCTGCCATACAAAAGGGGACGCATCCCAGAATAAGGATCGGAATCCTGAGGCTATTGAATTGCACGGCGAGAACGATGAGGGAAAAAAACAAGGCAAAGGCCAGGACACCTATCGCAGTGCTCTTCATCTCGGCCATCATTTGGGCCTGCCCACCGAACCGAAACTCGTACCCAAGAGGGGGCTCCAGTTTTTGAATCTCCGTCCGCAGTTCTGAAAGGGCCTGTCCAACGCTCACTCCGACAGCGTCTCCGCGCACTATCACTTGCTTAACCTGATCCTCGCGCCCGATTTCGACCGGACCGACCGCCTGGTTCACTTTTGCTACATCCTTGACTCGCAAATAGCCTCCCTGAGCGCACTCCAGAATCAGCCTCTCAATGTCTTGTTTGGAAGTGACGTTTTTTTCAGGGATAATTACGCGCACATTGTAGTACCTGTCGCCGTCCCTGTATCGGGTGGCCACCGCGCCGGTGAGGAGCGACCGCAGGGTGGTAGCCACGTCCGCCATCGAGACCCCCAAATCCGCCGAGAGTTGCCGATCCACCTGCACCTGATACTCCGGCTTAGTCATGTCCAAGGAGACGTACACGTTGGCAAAATGTGCCAACCTGTTCATGGCCATCGCCGTTCCCTGCGCCAGTTCGAACAGCTTGGGAATTTCCTGGCCTTTTATCTTGACTTCAATGTCAGCATCTCCCAGTTTTCTGATCCCCTTGACCTGAGGTCTCATCACCATGGCAATGCCTCCCGGGATAGGGATCTTCTTAACCACTTCAGGTCGAAGGCGTTCCGTGAATTCCTTGGTGCTCAGTTCTCGCTTATTCGGAGGGACGAGCTGTATGTTAATTTCCCCTTCATTGGCGATAAGGTAAGTGTATATTCCCCAGACCTTCCCCCCGACGAGGGTGAAGTATGATTCTATCATCGGGTCATCGGCAATTAAGTTTTCAATCCGCCGAAGGGCTTCGTCTGTCTGCCATACCGAAGCCCCGGTGGGGAGGCGCACTTTTACCATGACCCTCCCGTCGTCCATCTGCGGAAGAAACTCGGTCCCCAATTTCTGAACGCCAAAGGCTGCTCCGATCAGAAAAAAGATGGATACGGCGACAACCGTCCACCGGCGGTTGATGGCCCGGCCCAACAGAGCGGTATATTTATCCGTCACTTGGGTGAACAAGCGCTGGAACCGCGTATCTTCCGTTTCGACCTTCCCTCGCCTACCCAAAAGCAAGGCGGTGAACATCGGTGTCAGTGTAACAGCGGTCGCCAGGCTTATAAGAACCACGCCTGCAATAATGAGGATTAACTCTCGAAAAAGGAGGCTCACAAGCCCGGGAACAAGCAAGAACGGGACAAAGATAGCCATAAACGAAAGAGTCGCAGCGACAATTGCCGGCCCGACCTCGGATGTAGCGGAAATGGCGATTTCGTCCATGGCTGCATTCGGCGTCTCGTGCTTCAGGCGAGTTATGTTCTCGATGACCACAATGGAGTTGTCCAGCACCACGCTGATGGCAACGACCAGCCCTCCCAGGGAAAAAATGTTGAGCGAGAAGCCCGCAAGCTTCATGACGCCGAAATTGACCAACATGGTAACGGGCAGTGCCACGAACATCACCAGAACTTGGCGCCAACTGCCAAGGAAGATATAAATGATGAGAATTATGAGAATAGCGCCCTCAATGGCCGCGTTGCGGACACCAGCGATTGCCGATTCAATGTAATCAGCCTGGTTCTCCACCATTCCCAGTTGAATACCCGCCGGAACGGAGGGCTGTAATTCCTGAATTCTTCTATTGACGGCCTTGGCAACTTCAACCGTGTTAGCGTCCGCCTGCTTCAGTACGCTCAACTTGACGCAGGGTTTACCGTCCAGCCGTGTGATGACCCGAACGTCCTCGTTCGCGTCTTCAACCTTGGCCACATCCCGCACATAGACCTTATTCTCGTCTTTTCGGGCTAGAATGACCGACTTAATTTCCTCCAGGGAATGATATTCTCCGGTAGTCCTGGCTATGAACTCACGCGGCCCCACTGTGACCCGGCCACCGAATTGCTCGACATTTTCGTCGCGAAGTCTCTTGACCACCCCCGAAAGAGATAGTTGGTGCTTTTCGAGCGCATTTCCGTCCAAGTTGACGCGTATTTCCCTTTTGAGACCACCCACGATGTCCGTGCCCGCGACGCCAGGTACGGCCGTAAGTCGGTCCTGAAGCCAGTCTTCAGTCCAAGTCCGCAGTTTGACAAGATCAAGTTGTTCCGAGCTGATTGTGAGCTGAACCACCGGCAATTGAGAAGGGTCAGCTTTGATCATGAAGGGTGCTTCAATGTCCTTGGGCAGGCTCTTGGTCGCGCGCGCCATCGCGGCCAGACAATCCTGGTACGCCACGTTCACATCCACGCCGTACTTGAAATTCACCAGAACCGTGTACAGCCCTTCAATGGACGAGGATTCCAGATAGTCCAGGCCGTCTACGGCTGCCAACTGGCGTTCTACGGGATCGGCCAAATCTTTATCAATTTCTTCGGGCGTTGCACCGGGCCATGATATGTACAGTCGAATCAGTGGGTATGTGATGTTGGGAACAAAATTTACAGGGAGTTGCCAAAGGCCGTACACTCCGAGAACCACTAAGGCGATCACGATGGCACTGGTTGCTATACGGCGCCTGACAGCCGATTCGGTTATCTTCATCGTCCTGCGTCTCCCTTATCTTTGCCTGCTTGAGGCTTCGGCGCTTCAGCGTCTTTCTTCCCTGCCCCTGGAAGTCGTATCTCCATGCCGTCTTTCAGTTTTTCATTGCCTGCGACAACGATCTGTTCGCCCGCCTTGATCCCGGACAGAATCTCGATGTTTCCTCCACCTTCAATGCCTGTAGTGATCTTGCGTTGGAGGGCCTTGCCTTCCTCAATCACGTAGGCGACGCGCAACCCCTTGGGCGTCACAATCACGGCCTCCGATGGAACGGCGAGAGCATCCTTGAGAGTCCTCAAATTAAGGCTCAACCTGGCGAACATGCCTGGAACGAGGTCAACCGGGTCCACAACTTCCACCTCAACGGCGCGAGTTCGCATTCGTCGATCTAGCTCAGGATAAATGCGAGAAATTTTTCCGCCAAACGCCTTGCCCTTGTAGGCATCGAGCTTTACGGCCACGTCCATACCCAAACGGAGTTCCTGGCTTTGACCTTCCGGCACGGCTGTGCGAACAACCAAAGATTTGGGATCAAAAATCTCAACCATCACGGTTCTGGGAACCACATAGTTTCCATCAGCAACCATAACCTTGGAAATTATGCCGTCCCAGGGGGCTGTTATGTCGTAATCATCTGAACTTTCCTTGACTTTTTCTCTCTGCGCCGTGGCCCGATGATATTTTGTGCGAGCCAAGTCCAATTGGTCCTTGGGAATTGCCCCGCTCTCCACTAATTGTTCGATCCGCGCCAACTCTTCTTGTTCGGTCTTCACGTCTTGCTTGGCAGAAAGCAATAGCGCTTCGGTGGCTTTCTTTCTTCCGATGCTGAGGACTTTTTCACCTTCTTTCACGGGGTCGCCTTCCCTCAGGTTGCAGTTACAGACAGGGCCTTCAGCTGGGGAGGCTAGGCGCGCAACCCTCGTTGCCTCGATCGAACCGGTCAGCTCTAATGTGCTGGATATTTCCCCTGTTTGAACCGCCTGCGTTACAACCAACGGCTTGGGTTTCACTCGCTGATTTTTTTGATTAAGGGCCCTTGAGTCGTTTAATCTATGAACTCCCCAAGCAGCCAGGCTGAGGATGAGAAGGCCCGAAATGATTAACAGAAAACGTTTCATAAGATGTCCCTCAGTTCTTTTATTCAGCCCCGCACCGACGGCCCGGGAGTCCTCACGATTTTTGGTACAATCCGCTCCTTGTCTCTTGCTAGACTACCAGTCAATACCGGGGCCGACTCCAAAACTCGCGGGAGTTTTGGCGAGTTTTCCACTTTGATACACGGTCGCCATCAATTTCACGAGACGAGCTAACAATGGCACTGCCCGATTCTAACCCCAGGCCTTTCCGACCCACGGCATCCACGGTGGCCGGACTCGGGCACGGGAGGGCTGAAAGCCACCTGAACGTTCCTGAGATTGTGAACGCGACGTCTGATCTCTAAGCTGACCAGAGCGAGGCACCACAGGCCCCATCCGTAGAAGGCGTCAACTCGGTTAGCGGCCTCCCGCGTTGGGTTCCGAGGCAGGACATGCCAAAGGCGAGAAATCTCAAATCAGGAGTGACTGGTTTTGAACGAAGATAGGTCCGGCTCTTTGGCGATCTCTCGCCAACATCTTGGAGCCGGTGTTTTTGAGGGTGGGATTGGAAGATTTGGACGCATCTGCACCAATTACAAACGCAACAGCGGTGTCGGGGACTACAGTAAGCAACGACCTGACCGGATAGGTTTTCAGTTTTCGGAAAAGCTCATAACACTTGTCTGGCTTTTGGTGGTTGCCTCGGGACTGAGAAAAGCGAAAGCCCTGCCCACAGCATGACTTCCCGGCTTCGCGCTGCCCCGCAAACACATGACACGAGCCGTTTGTTTTCATGGGACAGTTCACCCGTGTCAGATAACACTCGGGCAAGGGGAGAGCGAGACCTGTCAGTAGCATCATGCCCAAGACCAGCGCTAGGCCTTTTCGTTCCATGGTGCCATTCCTAACACCACGACAACGGCGGTGTCAAGATGATAGCGTTGCCTCGGCCCTTTCTGCCCGAGTCATCTTTCTCGCTGTGAGGCTCGGATTGGCGGCAATAATTCAATCCTCTGAGAAGAAGGATCATCTTTCTGTTTCACGAGGACAAAAGGAACCACATCATCGCTTCTCTCCCGTTGCAAGGCCCAACTGCGCGAGAGCGATGTTGTATTCAGCGAGGGCCCTGTAATAATTTGTCTGAGCATCTAGCATGGCGCCTTGGGCATCCAGAACGTCCGTGATCGAACCTTTACCCAGGTCATACTTTTCGCTCTCGATCCGAAAGCTCTCCTTGGCCTGTTCAATTGCCTTCCGGGTGGCTTGGACCCGTTGTTGTGCAGAGCTGACATTCAGCACGGCGGTCTCCACATCCTGCCTAATCTGGAGTTCAAGCTTCCGCAAATTGGCCTGGGCAGAGGCAAGCCTCGCCTCTTGCTCGCTGATTTGTCCCCTGATTCGGCCGCCGTCAAAAATCGCGTAATCAGCCACGACCCCGATGTTTCCAACCGGCAGGGATGCGGAGACTCCGGGGGAATTGAAAGTGGTGCCCTGCCCGAGTGGCGGGGGCGTCCTAACGAACCTGTTTATAAACGCAGCGGCATTGTCCGTGATGCCCGCGGCAGCCCTGGTTCCGTAACTGCCTGCCAGCGATACTGTGGGCCATCGGGCTGCCCGTGCTGAGTTGACTTTGGCGGTTTGGGCTGCCAAAGAGGCTCTTGCCGCCCGATAGTCCCCGCGCTCCGCGTAAGCCATTGCAATGGCTCCATGAACGTCCAGCGCTCGCTGGCTCAGCCTCAGGTCACCTTGAACCGCAATGGGCCCGCTGCGGTCTCCAATTCCCATAAGAGTGGCGAGTAAGCGCCGTTGTATTTCCAAAACCGTCTGTTCGCGTACCAGGCGCTGGTCAAGATCTGAAAGTCTCACTTCCGTGCGCAAAACGTCCACCTTGGCGGCCTTACCGACCCTCATCATGTCCAAGACTCTCTGGCGCTGCCTCTTTAATACATCGGTAGAAAACCGCAAGGATTCAATCAGGGGTCTTTGTCCCAAAATTGTATAGAACGTGCTGGAAACATTGAATAACAGCTCTTCCCAGGTGCGAGCAAGACGATGGTTAGCCGCTTGGCTCAGGAGATTCGTAGCGTTGATCTCACTCGTGATGCGTCCGCCGGTAAACAACGGTAACCTTAGTATGATGTCGCCGGCAAAAATGCTTGAGCTGAACATGCCCGGATCGTTGTTCTTACGGACGGGTACCAGCCTCTGATTTTGCAGATAGCTGGTATAACCGGCCGTACCTCGTAAATTTGGCCATCGTTCGGCAGACGCAATGTTCCACTGAGCAAGTGCAGTTTGCACATCCCACATTCCCGCGGCCAGGGATGGGTTGTTCGCCCGCGCGATCTCAATGCATTGCTCCAAAGTCAGCCTTTCTGGGGCACGCTTAGCGCTAGGTGAGTGGAAAGATCCGGAATCGGGGAGAGCGGCGACTTGTGGGACCGTCTGATGGTGCTGTGCCCACGGCCTTAGAGCCACACAGCCAGCCGGGAATAGAGATAGCGCAACGATAATAGCCACTGGACCAGCAGCTCTCATGATTCCTCCCAAAACCGGGCGCAAGCGAGGGCCCGGCAATCATTGCAAGTACCGAAGGCCAAGTTGGACACCAAGCCTCCGTACAAATGACAAAAAATCTTGCTATCTATTTACATACAAACCTATGGAAGATTTCTCGCGCGGGCGGACCATATCATGGCAGACCTCTGCCTGTCATCTGCAAAAGACTTTTCACCTCAGATGCATAATGCCTATGGGTTCTTTTTTGTGGTTTCGGATGGCAATCAGGGGAATTTTGAAGAGGTAGCGAGGGTGACCTTTGCGCAAAGGTCACCCGCTTGCTCATTTGCAGAATCAGGTTTTTATCCTAAGGCTTCCGGCAGGTCGTTCGACCAGATCCTATCTAATTGGCCGGCTTGGTTTGCGGCGCGCGGTTCTTGGCTTTAGAGGACTTAGGTCGTGGACGGTCCACTTGGGTGGTGTACCCATAGTCTGCCGCACCGTAGCCGTAGCCGTAAGCACTGTATCCACCGTACGAAGATCCCGGCGAATAAGAGACGCTTCCTCCTGACCAGGAGGGGAAGCAACCGGCTCAACCGGCTTCCGCGAAACAGGGCGCCATTGCTAGGGTCAATGCGGCCATGATAACAAACAACTTCAATAACTTGGAAAACAACATCTTACCTCCTTTCACCTCACCCCCTGCTTTTGAGGGCAAGTTAATTTACGTTAGGATTCGTATTTTGTCATTTGTTTTTTGCGCGACCCTCCGAGCATTCGGTTACGTCGGGGAAAGACTGTCATTGCGACCCCGATGGAAAGCGGGATTTCACTCTTCGCAATGAAAGAGAAGTGAAAATCGCCGCTCGCAACTGAGGGATGCCCCCTTCTGTTCTATTACTAATTGACATCACTGGTTTTTTTTGATACAGTGCGGCATTCCAATCTCTGCAAAGGGGTAACCGATGAAGGCAAGCGGCCTGCTTCTAGGATGCTTTCTGGTCTTCGTCTCGGCTTTGGCCAGCTCACCCATTGTTTTGGCTGCGGACCAAAAGAGTCCGGACGATCTGCTATTGGCAGCGTTCGAGGCTGAAAAGGACGGTGGAAATTCCGTCGTGGTCATGGAAAAATTTCAGGAGGTTATTAAAGCCGATCCTGAAAACTACTATGCCCTTATCAAGCTTGGTTTGATGCAAATGGGTGAGGGCAAGAAGAAGAGCAAAGCCCGCTTGCAGGAGACCGAGGCAACGAAGTATTTTCTTCGCGCTGCGCTGGCACGGCCGACCAGTCCCGAAGCATATCTATATTTGGCCCAATTGAACTATGGTTTGGGTTACATTCCCGAAGGCGACCAATACTTGAACATGTCTCGAAGCCTGGACGGCCACATTGTTTATGACGAGGTTTGCCTTGCAGGATGGCGCTATGAAGACACGGGCAATTATTTCGCCGCTGTTATGACCTACGCTCCGGCAGCCCTGTCCCGGGATTCCCGGTTCAAGGGTGACCCTTACTTGATGAAGAGACTGTACATGTCGGCCTTGCTCTCCCCGCCGCCATATGACTGGGCTTTGCTTGTTACCAAACTAATGATCGGTCCACAAGCCGATCAGATAGTCGAAGGCTTGAAAAAGCTGGTTAACGAATTCCTGCTCAGCCACCCTCGATTCGCCAGGCAATTGAATTCTCAGATGATTGTCAATTACATTTTGCGGATCCTCACGGTTCAAGTACTGGGAAGAGCGGTGAACCTGACAGACAAGGTCCCCGATCGTCATGAATTACCGCAGTCGCTGCACAAGCTCTTTTTTTGCAGCCCTGACGAAATCCCTCGGCAGCGCTTTTCCGATCCGTATGAGGCATTCGTAAAAGCCTCTCCAGGCACCCCGGAAGACCATAAGCGTGTTCTGGCCGAACTGAAGAGTCTAAAAGAAAATGCCGTCACTGCGACAGCAAGCATACGAGATGATGAGGAGCGGGCCAAGGAACTTTTCATCTGGCTAAAGAAGAATGCTCTGCGCGATTATCATGCGTTTGACGGCATGTCAGCCAAGAGTGTCGTCGACGATCATAAGTATCAATGCTTGAGTGGTTCCATCCTTTACACGCTTATTGCCCGCGACGCCAAATTGGATGTTAAGGGCTTTTTGATTCCCGGCCATGCCTACGCGGTGCTGAACAAAGAGAAACAGATAAGAATCGAGACCACCGCGGAAGAAAAGGAGGGGTTCGATTTTGATCCGGCTAAAGCAGCGAAGAGATCTCGCGAGCAAGATCGGGCCGTTTACAGGTCAGCCTTCGACTCATACGGCGTGATTTCCGACCCTATGAAACTGATTGCCTATCAGTTCAGCAACGCAGCTAGCCAAGGTATAGCTAACCTGGTACTCAACAAGTATGAGCCGCTTTTCCGAAAAGTCCTCGAGAATGAATTGGGGTTGGGCCCCGTGGCCCAAACTGAATCTATAGAAATGTGGCGACGCTACGGGCAAGTCGGTTATAAGACCAAGAGGGGTGTGGTCCGGGTACCCACCGACTCCCCGCAATTCAGCACGCTAATTCGGTCTATGGCAGTGAAGGATGAGAACTTTCGCGAGGAGTTGATCAAGCAACTTGACCAGAATATCGAGATGATAAAGGTAGCGAGAGGAATGGCCCCATTTGAAGTCAAATTCCGTCATCTTATCGATAACTGGACTCGTCAGGCCGCCATTTATGAACTTGTCGTCGCCTTAGCAGCCGCGGAAGACAGAGAGAAGAAACGATTGGCGGCTAAGGTCCAGGCCGCTAAGCCGGAAATGGCCGTTGCGGCCCGGCCGGTTACCGCGGACGCAGCGAAGGCAGGTCCGGCCGAGGAAGAAAAGATAAAACAGGAAGAACAGCAAAGCTGGAACACGGAAAAGCAACATTGGCTCAGAGGGCTGAAGCGGCTTTCTGATGCAGTGAAGCAATATCCCTGCAGCGAGCCGCTGCAAAAGTCTCTGAAGCAGGTATACAGCGAGGCTCGGGCCGAAGCGGTGAAACGCCAAGATGGGGCCGCGATCGACGCTCTCAATGCTCTTACCAGGGGTTTGTTGGCGCCGCAATCAAGCGTCGGAAGATAGACAATCGCCCTACGCTCGGCATCTGTAGGGGCGGGTTTTCCAACCCGCCTTTATTCTTTCGAACATATTCCCCGCTCGTACCCGAAACCTTGCCGAAAAAACGGTAACTGTTTAGTCTTGCGACGGAGACAGCTCGCGCGAAATACGTCATTGCGAGCGCAGCGAAGCAATCTCTGGCTTTGAGCGCTGAGATTGCTTTCCCGCGGAACGCGGGACTTTGCTCCTCGCAATGACAGAGAACCGACAATCCCCACGCGTGAAGTGAAGAGTTACGAAAACCGATCAATTTGGGTTGCAAATAAGCGCCCAAAAATGGACAATCTAACGGCACGCACGGGTTTCCGTGGAGAAATCCCTTCAGGGAGGCTAAGTGGTTCCTTGATAATAGTAACGGGTGGTGCCGGATTCATTGGCAGCAATATCGTGAAGGTCTTAAATGAGGCCGGTGAGAACAGGATTCTGATCGTCGATCGCCTTGGAAAAGCCGATAAGTGGAAAAACCTTCTGGACCTGAATTTCCTTGACTACGAACATAAAGATGATTTCCAGGCCAAACTTGAAAGGGGACTGTTCGACAGCGGGATATGGGCTGTCTTCCATATGGGGGCGTGTAGTTCCACCACTGAAAGAGACGCGGACTACCTCATGGACAACAATTATGGGTTTTCTCGGAGGCTGGCATCGCGGTTCGCGGCCAAGGAAGGCGTTCGCTTCATATATGCGTCAAGCGCCGCCACTTACGGCGACGGCTCGGCCGGATATTCGGACGAACACCATTCCGTCCCTGATCTGCGCCCGTTGAACGGGTACGGCTACTCCAAGCAGATCTTCGATTTGTGGGCTTTGAGAACAGGATTTGTTAAACGGTCCGTGGGGTTGAAGTACTTCAACGTGTTCGGGCCTAACGAATACCATAAGGCCGACATGCGCAGCGTAGCGATCCGATCGTACTTTCAGATCAAGAAGTCCGGCAAGGTAAAACTTTTCAAGTCCTATCGGCCCGAATACAAAGATGGTGAACAATGCCGTGATTTCATCTATGTCAGGGACGCTGTGAAAATAACTCTCCACTTTCTCGAGAAACCTGACATCAACGGCATATTCAACGCGGGTACGGGGAATCCCAGGAACTTCAATGACCTGGTCGGTGCGGTCTTTTCCGCGCTGGGACAGAGCCCGAACATAGAATACATAGACATGCCTCCCGGGTTGGAAAGCCGCTATCAATACCACACTCGCGCGGAAACGGACAAATTGCGTGCCGCTGGATATTCCGAACCGTTCTCCTCTCTGGAAGACGCGGTTCGAGACTATGTTTCAAATTACTTGGAACAGGACCCAAGGGGCGAAACAGGAGAAGACTGATAAGTAAGAAATTTCTCACCGCGGAGATCGCCGAGTGTACGGCGCGCACGGCCGTGCGCGCCGTACCTCTTCTCTGCGTTCTCTGCGACCTCTGCGGTGAATTGGTATTGGGCCTTCTTTTCGCGCAGTTGAACAGCCACCCTTCACATTTCGTCCCACTTCCCTTATAGGAGAGACATGGCCATTCAAAAAACTTCGCCGGACGTGGACCTTATACTTGCCTCGGGTTCCCCCAGGAGAAAATTCCTGATGAATTCCGTGGGCATCAGGTTCCGGGCCGTCCCGTCTTCTATTGATGAAAGCCTCATCGCCGGAGAATCTCCTCAGGAGAGTGTTCAGCGACTGGCTCTGGCCAAGGCCAAGGAGGTTTCGGAGCAGTTTCTTGGGAAATGGGTGCTGGGCGCGGATACCATTGTGGTAATTGACGGTCGGATTCTAGGGAAGCCGGCCGATGAAAAAGAAGCGCGCGCGATGCTGGCAAGGCTGGCCGGTCGAGCCCATTTGGTCTACACCGGGTACGCTCTGGTCAACTCCGCGTTCCCCGCGAAAGATCGGGTGCGGTACGCCGAATCCGCCGTGAATATAAGAGACCTCTCTAAGCAACAGATTGCGGGTTACGTACGGACCGGAGAGCCCATGGACAAGGCGGGAGCGTACGCCATACAAGGGTTCGGCTCGGCCATCGTGGAACGAATTTCAGGATCATACACCAACGTGGTGGGACTGCCGCTGTGCGAGGTAGCGCGTGACCTACAAGAATTGGGAATTTTTGACTTCTTGGCGTGAGGCTTGTAAGTGTTTGCAGAATGAGTAGCATTTGAAAGCATGCTGGGGCATAGGCGTTAAAACAAGCTGTTGTCCCGGAGGGACATCCCGACAGTAGCCCGGCGATTTATCGCCGGGAATGAGCGGCCAGTAGAACCTTCTGCGTTCCCGAGGGCCGCCCGGAGGATCACTCCGCCGGGCGGCCCTCGGGAACGCAGAACTGAATTATTGCTCATCGGTCACCCGGCAATGAATTGCCGGGCTACTATCATTGAGCCCCTCTGGGGCTCACAAATTCGGAGAGGCATGTTATTTTAACGCCTATGGCGGTCCGGGGAGGCCCTTTTTGTTCGGCCTCCCCGGTCACTCTTCAAAAAACTCATAGGTTTTACAGCCAACTATAAGCCATGATAGCTGAGAATCTTGCCAAAATAAGGGCCAGAATCGCTTCGTCGGCAACGCGTGCAGGCCGAAGCCCTGACGCGGTCCGAATTGTGGCCGCAGCCAAGGGCCAAGGCCGGCAGGGGATTGCAGAAGCCATATCCGCGGGCATAAATATCATCGGCCACAATTATCTGCAGGAAGCCGAACAGGAGACCGCTGCGGAAACTCGGGACCGTGTAAAATTGCACATGATCGGCCACCTTCAGAGGAATAAAGCAGGAAAGGCCGTTGCCCTGTTCGACGTGATCGAGACGGTGGATGACGCAAGGCTGGCTTCTGCCCTGGATGGTAGGGCCTCACTTGCGGAAAGGGTCGTCGAGGTCATGATTCAGGTGAACCTGTCCGGAGAGCCCCAGAAGTCGGGAATTCCGGAAGATCAGGTGGAAGGAATGGTGGATGCTATAAGGCGCCTACCGTTCCTCCAACTGAAAGGGCTCATGACCATGCCGCCTTTTTTCGATGACCCGGACCGGGCCAGGCCCTATTTTGCGCGTCTCAGGGAACTGAGTGAAACACTTATCGCCCGAGCGATCCTCACCGCGGATATGGACGAATTGTCCATGGGAATGACCGGGGATTTCGAGGTCGCTGTCGAAGAGGGCGCGACTCTGGTCAGGATTGGCACCGCGCTTTTTGGACCCCGAGCTGCATGAAAAATGGCCGCTATGGATTTCATGGTGGGACAGGCAGCGACTTTACCATGTCATTGCGAGCTCAGCGAAGCAATCTCTGCCTTTACGCGTAGGGGATTGCCACGGGCTCACGCCCTCGCAATTGTAGATGTTAGATAATTCGTGGACGAGGTATCCTCAGACAGGGGTAATAAGTCCATGAGAATCAACAGCCAAGATCAGACGATAAAGAGGAACTACATCCAGAAGTACCGGTTCTTGATCAGGGAATATGA